>JAHEBI010000264.1 GCA_024642325.1 Eudoraea sp.
TGAAGGCTGGATCATTGAAGAACTTAAAAAAATAGGTCTGGACACAGCAAGAAGTGTTCTGGAACAGGATATAGATGATTTGGTCAAACGGACAGACCTGGAGGAGGAAACTATTTCAGACGTCGTACGTATCCTAAGAGAAGAATTTGAAGATTAAGCTATATATTAGCAACTTAAAAGTAGAGAGTAAACAGTATTTATGGCAGACAATGCAACAATAAGGCTTAATAAAGTCTTGAGAGAACTTAACATTTCTTTGGATAGAGCAGTAGAATTCCTTGCATCTAAAGGGCATAAGGTGGAGGCAAGACCTACCACAAAGATTTCTGAAGATGTACATCAGGTTCTTTTAGACGAATTCCAGACGGATATGAGCAAGAAGGTTGCGTCCCAGGAAGTTGGTGAAGAAAAACGAAAGGAAAAAGAAGCTATAAGACTGCAGTTAGAACAGGAGCTGGAAGAAAAAAGGCTGGAAAGAGAAAAAAGAGCAGCTTCGCGTGAAGTCGTGAAAGCCAGGGTTGAATTGAGCGGACCAAAACAAGTTGGTAAAATAGACCTGGAACCGAAGAAGAAAATAAAGCCAGAGGTTAAAAAGGTTGAAGATAAACCAGCGCCCAAAGAAGAGATTGTTGCTGAGGTCAAGGAAGAAATTGTCGTTGAGGAAGTAAAAAAAGAAGTAAAAGAGGAGGTAAAACCTGAGGTAGTTCCTGAGATAAAAAAGAAAGAAGAGAAGCCGCCGGTTGATGAAAAACAGGTGGATACCGGATCTATTACTACACAATATAAAAAGTTGTCCGGACCTAAGATAATGGGAGATAAAATTGATTTATCCCAATTTGATAAACCTAAGAAAAAGAAAGAACCGGCAAAAGAATCTGCAAAAGAAGCTTCAGAAGCGGATAAACGCAAAAGAAGGAAGCGGATTGTTAGTAAAAATGGTACGCAAGGTGGTGCTGGCAGGTCGAAAACGATTGTTAAAAAAGGCCAGCGATTTGCATCTGCACCAAAAGCGGAGCCCACAGAAGAAGAAGTGCAAAAACAAGTGCGTGAGACACTTGAAAAACTTCAGGGCAAATCTAAAAAAGGAAAAGGCGCAAAGTATAGGAGGGATAAAAGAGACCAGCACAGACAACAGACCGAGAAAGATCTGGAACAACAGGAGCTGGAAAGTAAAATACTTAAGGTAACTGAGTTTGTGACTGTAGGAGAAGTTGCAACCATGATGGATGTTCCCTCCACAAATATAATTTCTGCCTGCATGTCCCTGGGAATTATGGTTACCATGAATCAGCGACTGGATGCCGAAACACTATCTATTGTTGCCGATGAATTTGGCTATGAAGTTGAATTTATTACCGCAGACCTTGAAGAATCTATTGAAGAAGAAATAGATGCTCCTGAAGATTTAAAACCCAGAGCACCCATTGTTACAGTAATGGGTCACGTGGATCACGGTAAAACATCATTATTGGACTACATTAGGGAAGAAAATGTAATTGCCGGCGAGAGTGGTGGAATTACACAACATATAGGAGCCTATGGTGTTGCTTTATCCGGAGGTCAGAAAATTACCTTTTTAGATACTCCAGGGCACGAAGCATTTACAGCAATGCGTGCACGTGGAGCCCAGGTAACAGATATTGCCATAATTGTTGTTGCCGCTGATGATGACATTATGCCACAGACCAAGGAAGCTATCAGTCACGCACAGGCTGCCGGTGTTCCCCTGGTTTTTGCAATTAACAAAATAGACAGGCCAACCGCAAATCCTGAAAAGATTAAAGAAGGTTTGGCAGCCATGAATTTATTGGTAGAGGATTGGGGAGGAAAAATTCAATCCCAGGATATATCAGCTAAAACTGGAGAAGGTATAAAAGATCTTTTGGAAAAAGTGCTTTTGGAAGCAGAACTTTTGGAATTAAAAGCTAATCCTGACAAATTAGCTTCCGGTACTGTGGTAGAGGCATTTCTAGACAAAGGGAGAGGATATGTCTCCACCGTTTTGGTGCAGGCAGGTACATTGGAAATAGGAGATTATGTTTTGGCGGGTACATGTAGTGGTAAGATTAAGGCCATGCAGGATGAACGTGGCAAGATTGTTAAAAAGGTAGGTCCTTCAACGCCAATATCTATTTTGGGATTAGACGGTGCACCTCAGGCCGGAGATAAATTCAATGTGCTCGAAGATGAAAAAGAAGCCAAGCAAATTGCTGCCAAAAGAAGTCAGTTACAACGAGAACAATCAGTAAGGACTCAACGGCATATTACGCTCGATGAAATTGGAAGGCGAATTGCTTTAGGTGAATTTAAAGAATTGAATATAATTCTAAAAGGAGATGTTGATGGATCTGTAGAGGCTTTAACAGATTCTTTCCAGAAACTGTCCACAGATGAAATACAGGTCAATATTATTCATAAAGGGGTAGGTGCAATTACCGAATCTGATGTGTTACTGGCTTCGGCATCAGATGCTATTGTCATTGGATTTAATGTCAGGCCTATGGGTAATGCCAGGGATATTGCTGATAAAGAGGAAATTGATATAAGAATGTATTCTATTATATATGATGCTATCAATGATCTTAAAGATGCAATGGAAGGCATGTTGTCTCCTGTGATGAAAGAGGAGATCAGCGGTACGGCTGAAATCAGGGAGACATTTAAAATATCCAAAATTGGTACCATTGCAGGTTGTATGGTTACTACTGGCAAAATCTTCAGGAATTCCAGTATACGACTTATCCGGGACGGAGTGGTTATATATACCGGAGAGCTCTCCTCCTTAAAAAGGTTTAAGGATGATGTTAAGGAAGTAGCCAAAGGCTATGATTGTGGGCTTCAGGTAAAAAATTATAATGATATAAAAGAAGGAGATATCGTAGAAGCCTTCCAGGAAGTGGCAGTTAAGAAGAAACTTTAACGATTACCTGGGTAAAGTGGTGAATTACCGCTAAGTATGATACTTTATCCGGAGAAAGACAATATTTTGATAAAACAAAAAACGACCTATTTGGTCGTTTTTTCCGGTTTTAATAGAAGTGATTCCGGATATTTTATGCGTACCTCTTTAAATTTACGTTCCGCATCCAGCTTGGATTTAAACTGTCCAATTTGAACTCGATAGGTTGGGGAATCAAAAATAATTTTCGATTTTAAGTCTGGAAAATCAATTTCTACCTGCTGTTTAAGTTGCTCTGCCTTCGAATAAGAGCCAAACCCAACCTGAATTGTATAAAAATTAGCTATTGAATTACTTATCTTATACACTTCCAGAAGGCGGGTAATATCGGCATCTTGTTCAATGCTTATTTTTCCGTTTTGTGCCACTCCGAAGGTAATGAATCCAAGAAATATTACTGAAAGGATTACTGTTTTCATGATATTAGTTTTATAGATGTCTAACCTAAAATGCAAAAGTAATTCATTGAAGATTAAACAAAAGTTTTCATGCTTATTTAGAATTAATATAAATTATAAATTATAAAACCCTTAACATTTCCCAAATAAAGTCAAAGTCTTATTTTTGTCGTCAATTTGAGCGGCGATAAATTAGCTTTTAGTCCTATTTATTACAGTAATTATCGTGCCAGAATTAAGATAGAAATATTTTAAATATGAAAAAGGTTCCGTACCGCGATCACATTTCTAAATTTTTTGCTTTTAGTCTAGTAGTTAATCTACTCCTGTCGACTTCTCTTTTTGCGCAGGAAGAAAATCCGGAACAAATCGCAGTAGCCGCTACTGAGGTGTCAGCTGATCAGGGTGATTCAGGTTCTGGAGATGCGGCAAAAGGAAAACAATTATTTAATCAGAATTGTGCTGCCTGTCATGCTTTAAATCGAAAGATGACTGGGCCGGCCCTGGCAAATGTTGAATCCAGACTTGCAGAAAATGAAGGATTGGATAAGGCCTGGATTTATGCATGGATTAAGAATAGTTCAGGGGTGATAAGTTCCGGGGATGCCTATGCGAAAAAAATATACGACGAGTACAATCAGGCTGCAATGACTGCTTTTCCCACGCTTTCGAACGCAGATATTGACGATATTTTGGCTTATACGGCTGCCACACCTCCAGCACCTGCACAGGCTACTGCCACTGCGGCACCGGGCCAGGGAGGGTCCGGTTCTACGGGCATTACCAACGAAGTTATTTTAGGAGCGCTTATACTGGTTTTTGCCTTGCTGGTGATGATGCTGTTATTGGTTAACAGTACATTACAACGTATCGCCGAGGCTAACGGCATAGCCATAGAAAAGGAGAAAGCTGCCAAACGCACTCCTTTGTGGAAGGCTTTCGCTCAAAACCAATTTCTGGTACTGGTATCTGTCATTTTCCTTTTATTGGCAGGGGCTTATTTTGCCTATGGGTGGATGATGCAGGTAGGGGT
>JAHEBI010000265.1 GCA_024642325.1 Eudoraea sp.
GATGATTGGCAGTACCGGATAACCAGCAAGTAACCTATACGTTTAGTGATAATAAATTCATTACCTGGAATGGCCATAGCCGTGGCGTTATTAAACCGGAACAACCGGGAAGGGGCGCCACCATTTATGGAAGTACAGGGACTATAGAGCTGAGCAGGGATAGTTATAAATTGTATGACCTGGATGGCAATCCTATAAAATTTGAATTTGAAACAGGAGGGAATGCCACAATAGATACCATGGGCGCAGGTGATCTGGACGGAATGCATATAGCAAATTTCTTTAACGCCATTCGGTTGGATGAAACACAGCACTCACCCATAGCAGATGCAAGTATAACTACTATGCTATGTCATCTGGGAAATATGGCCCAGGATGCCGGAGAAACGCTAAAAATAGACCCCGATACAGGCAAAATTCTTAAGAACAAGGAAGCTATGGCCTCCTGGAAAAGGGAATATGAAAATGGATGGGAACCAAAATTATAGGTAAATACAGGTGTGAATTGGAGAAGATGTAGAGGAAGGAAAGGTTTATGCAGATTTATTAGGGATTTTGGATGTAAAGGAGTAGTTATTGTTGCAGCAGGATCTCACTATATCTGGAATCTATCACTATTGATTTCCCGGAATCTTTTTGCATAAAATAACCCCTGTGCACAAAACTGTTTCCGTTTTTTTCCGATACGAGTTTTAAATCCGGCGGACCAGTGTATTCGGAAGAAGTGCCATCAATTGTAATACTAAATGGCGTTTTTGGTAATTGGCAAACTACTTCACCATTCTGAACAGAGATATCCAGATCCTTAAAATCACTGGCAATGGCATTGATCCTTAATGCGCCAAGATCATTTCTTATTTGTGCACTTTTAAGTAAACGATCTATTGTAATTTCCGAAGACGTAGCATTTAAAGTCAATATATTTACATCCTTTAAAGCCACATCGTCAGAAAAGTTAATGTTTAAATTTCCATAATTCCATCGTTGAACTGAAACGGGAGAATAGGAAGCTACAATATTTGTTTTCTCACCATCAATAGTGAAGGCAAGCAACCTTGCGTAAGACAAGGTTGCATTGATATTATTTGTATTCTCTGCCAGCTTAACCTCACCGTGCCGCACATTCATTTTCAGCTTGGTAGATTTTGGCATTTTAATTTTTATGGTCTTTTTTACTTTGTAATTCTTTTTTTCACCATCCGCAGATCGGTAGAAAACATTAGGACCATCTTCACCCTGAGCTGAAATAATAACATTCCTGTGAATATCACTTTGTTCACGTGCCATTCTTCTATGCTCTTCCATTAATTCTTGTCTTTCTTCCTGAGCCTCACGCCTTAATTCCTGGGCATCTTTTCTCATTTCTTCCCTTTCCTTAAGCATTTCCTCCCGCTCCTTCATCATTTCTTCACGAGCCTTTTCACGCTCTTCAACCCTTTCCTGCATTTCTTTACCCCACTCTTCCATTTCCTTTTGATACTCTGTATCAAAGTTCTCTTCAAATTCTTTAGCCCATTCTTTAAGGTATTTTTCACCATCCTTCTCATAAGCTTTGTAATCAAAATTCTTAAATTTCATAGGAGGTACGGGTGGTAAAGGCATTTGCATAATAACCTCCGGAATTTCCGGAATATCAGGAATTTGTAAATCCAGAAAAAGGGGTTCCATATTAGGCATTTCAGGGATTTCCACAATAATGTTATTAGTATTGCCATGGTCACCACCAAAAAACCATACATTTTCCCCGCTCGTTCTAATGGTTATTTCCTGGCTGTTCCCCAGGATTTTGATACCGCTATTATTAAAATAGGCTTCGGCTTCTTCCGGGGATGCTCCCTCCAGTTCAATTGTTGCTTCAACTACTACCTGATCTTTATTCCAGGTTTCAAATTCAATATCTGCATGACTTGTGTTGATATCAACAACAGCCTCATCCCCTACCGTAAAAGTTTCCTTGTAGGTTTTCGACTTAATTTGTCCATAACTGCCAACTGTAAAAAGGTAAGCACATAGAACAAAACTTTTAAACACTGTTTGATGTAACTTGTTCATTTTCTGATGATTTTAATTGATTTAATTTTAGTTTTAACTTCTGCAGCAACTGCAACCTTAATTGCAGGTTTTTTATAAGAGCCGTAATGGTTTGATCATTCGGGCCAATTTCATTTAATTCTATATTCAGCCTTTTGTACTCTTCATCCAACTCAGACAAGCGAGACATGTAGTCATCCACCAGGGCTTTGTTTTCGCCCGAGACTTCCAGACGTGATAATTCGAGGTTGATACTGGTTACATAATAATTTTCAACTTTCTTCAGATCCGGGGAGAGATCACCTAGAGAATACCCCTGTTCTGAGGTTTGTTTTACTCCTTTATCAACAACAACAACAGATTGTTGCGGCGTAACACTTTCATAATTCGTATAAGTGTATATCCCCAGGCTAAAAAGCACTAATACCGAGGCCGCGATTTTTATAAAATAAAAAGTTGATTTTCTTCTAACCGGTAACTCTTTATCCAATCGTTGTAAAAACCGTTCCTCGTGTCCTTTTTTCATCAGAGGCTCCTCATTGCTTTCTTTTTTAAACAATTCTCTAAGATCCTGTGCCATAACGTTTTTCTTTAAGTAATTCCTTTAAATGCCCTTTCCCTCTTAGCAATCGGGTCCGGCAGGTTGTTTCTGTCAAATGCAATATTTCTGAGATCTCGCTATGATCATACCCTTCCATAAGGTAAAGCTGCACCACAAGTTGGTATTTTTCCGATAATTGATTTATTGCATTTTTTACTTCATCAATAGATATTCCATCCTCCACAGTCCAGTCTTCATCTTCAACAATATGTATGTTATTTTCATTAAGTTCCTGAAAGCGCTCCTTTTTGGATTTGAGAAAATCTATACACTTGTTAATAACAATTCGCTTTAGCCATGCACCAAATGTTACTTCGCCCTTAAACTGATGTAACTTCTGAAACGCCTTAATAAAGGATTCCTGTAATACGTCTTCGGCATCATCTGGGTTATTTATAAATCGTTTCGCCACATAATACATTCCATCACAGTACTGCCTGTAAAGCTTTAATTGTGCTTTACGATCGTTGGCTTTGCAACGCTCTACCAGATCTATTTGAAACATTTGGCCGGTTTCCAATTTTTGGCGTTAGTTGTTATTATCTTAAGGACGAGTGAAAATATTGTATGTTGCAAAAAACAATTATTTTTAAGAATTATTTAAATGGTCGCCCTTGGAACAAGTTACAATTAAAAACGATTTTATATCCTTAAGTATCCTTGACTATGGAGCTATTATTCAAAAGCTTCTTATAAAAGACAAAGAAGGAAAAGAGCTGAATTTAGTTGTAGGGCTGGAGCACCCAGAAAGTTATCTGGACGATCTTAAATGTTTAGGCGCCTGCGTTGGCCGATATGCCGGAAGGATATCAAACGGGGGCTTTCAGATAGAAGGGAATACCTATAAATTATATACCAAAGATGGTGTACATCTTCACGGTGGGAAGCAGGGTTTCGCGCAAAAGTACTGGAAGTTTGATGCTGTACAGCACAAGAAACATCCCTTCGTAAAATTGTCCTACCAAAGCCCTCATATGCAAGAAGGTTATCCTGGAAACTTAAAGGCCAGTGTGACCTATAAACTTATAGATAATTCGTTACAGATTGTTCATGAGGCGGTGACAGACAGGACTACGGTGATAAACCTGACCAACCATTCCTACTTTTGCCTGGATAGCACCGATTCCATTGATCATTATCAGTTGCTGTTGCAGTGCCCTGAAATATTAGAAACAAATAATAGTTTACTGCCTACAGGAAAGCTGGTTTCTGTTAAGGATACTCAATATGACTTCCTTACCAGAAAAGAGATTGGAAAAATACGATTAGATACTCCTTACGTGGTTTCCAATAATGCCAAAAAAGTAGCTGAATTATATTCCCCGGTTTCAGGACTGCGAATGACGGTAGAAAGCAATCAACCTGCCGTTGTGGTTTATACTCCTTTAGAATTTGCTGCTATTTGTTTTGAAACCCAAAACCATCCGGATGCACCCAACATTATATCATTTCCCTCAGCCATACTTCATCCCGGAGAAACCTACGACAACAAAGCAGTTTTTACATTTGATTTAGTAACTTAGACAAACTAAAAAAGACATCTTTAATATGAAAGTATTCAAATGGATTGTGATCATCCTTGTGGCATTAGCCTTGCTTTTTTTCTTCGTGGGAATGCCTTATTTAAAAGAACAAACAAAAAAGAACAGCCCTCAGAAGACCATTGTCTATACTGATAACGGCATGGATCTTACTATAAAATACAGTAGTCCTTTTAAAAAGGAACGGGAAATATTTGGCGGGCTGGTGCCTTACGA
>JAHEBI010000266.1 GCA_024642325.1 Eudoraea sp.
AACAGTATAGGTGGCCTTTAAGGCCAGGGTTTTACCGAATCTCCTCTGATAAAATGCAGTAAATGCCAACTGAGGTCCCCTTGGTCTGTTTATGGCATACAATTGACCTCCAACGCTATTTAAATAGTATAAATTCCTAAAACTGGTATAGGCCCTATAATCACAATTGCAAACTTTATTCGGCTCTCCCTGCTTACCAAAATTATAGCGTATGGAGGAGTAAAATTTTACTGGCCTTAAGGTTACATAGTTTTTTTTGTCCTCTTCAAAAGGCAGTAACTCTTCAATTTCATCTACCAGGTTCTGCCAATAATCCGCATTTGGGTCGTTAAGTGCATCAGGCAAAATAATTTCCACTCCCTCCACAGATGCGCTGCCTTTAAGGGTATAATTTGTTACATCCGAGGTGTGGTATAGTAATCCAATATCCAAAAGACTCCCGGTGATTACCAATTGTTCATTGAAATAATAGGTGCCTCCTATGTCAAACCCCAGGCCCGGAGAACCGCCAAAAAAGCCCCTTTTTGTCAATATCCCAGTTAAATTCCTGCCACTGTCATCCGCATCCAAAAGCTCATTCAAGCCCGAAGTTCTTAAGCGCATATCCGAAACCAAGGTATTCCGCAACAAATTATTTTCTCCTACATTCGTTACGAAATAACCACTGTTATTTGTGGAATTAAAATCCAAAATACCTGAATAAAGTTTGATCCGTGCCCCCAAGGTGAGGTTATTTTTCATTTGCCTGTTGATTCCAAAATGAAATACATTTATCAATTGCCCACTGGTATTAAGATCATTGAGGTCAAATCTTTGTCCCAATCTGTCAGCATTACCTTCATAAGCCAAAATTGCAAGGTCTTTTGGCCAATAATTTAGCGCGTAGCCTTCGAGGTACATACCAAATGAAAAGAAATTAGCAGGGTCTTCCTGTCCTCGAAACCCACCGTTAAGGATATCAACCTGAAATATTCCATTAACTTCATCGCGCTTGTTCAATGAATACAATGCACGATCTCTTACTTTTTGGTTAATATCCAGCCCGTCAGCAGCAAAAATGTCATTTACTGTGAGTCCACTGGTTGCTCCCTGCACATATATCCCGGAAATAAAAGGAACCCCTGCATACCAGTTATAAGATGCATTCATCCCGGGATTGACAAGTAAAGCCTGTGGGATCTCCAGGAAATCATATAATACTTCCTTATTTTGAGCATAGCAGGACATGTACCCCCATAAAAGGATACTGAAAAGAATCTGACTATTTTTCATTCTAGCCGAATCCTGAATTTAGCACTGCTTCTTAAGAAAATTGTTGGGTTAGGCAAAGAAGAAACGCTGGTATTATCTCCTAAATTGGAGGCGCTTACCCTAATTGCAGAGGTGTTTCTAATAATATCCAGGCTCCTTCCGGCCGGGCCATATGCAGTATCCCTTTGTAATATGGCAGTTGGAGCGGGGCTAACTGTAAAATTTTCAGAATCCAGCGAATTCCCCGCCTCATCTAAAAATTCAAAAGTTATATAAAGTGGCTTACTTGTTGTGTTTTCAACTTCATAAGACATCACTCCATCCACAATATTTTCAGAAATAAACTCTTCGCTAAATGCATCAAAATTAATTATCTGGGAATAAAAGTTGGACCCGTTCACCTGATTAATGATATTCTCAGGGGTTTCAACATAGAGAATACCCGCTTCTACGATAGGGATGACATCAAGGTTATCCAACTGATCGAAATCCTGCCTTTCCGCACAGGAACCCAGGATCCCGGCGAAAAAAAGGAATGTATAAAGATATTTTGGGATGTTTTTCATTGCTATATACCAGTTTACATTGGTGAATTATTACCCTAAACCACCTAAATAGGTATTGCCTCCTCTATATTATTCTCCCTTATATAACTCTATAAAAAGTTTTTTATTTCACGCAAATCATGAATCATTTCACAATGTTCATGTTTAGGATCACCATGCGCGTTAAAATGCAGGGCATGAAATCCAACTGCCTTTGCCCCAAGTATATCTGCCTCAATATTATCCCCCACCATAAGCGACTTATAAGCCTCAGCATTAGCCTTTTGCAACGCCAGTTCAAAAATTACGGGATTTGGTTTTTTTACTCCTGCCATTTCAGAATTCACAATCTGGTCAAAATATCCGAAAATATTTGAGTTTACTAATTTTCTGGTTTGTACTTCTTCAAAACCGTTTGTAATGATATGCAGCCTGTATTTTGGTTTTAAATAGTCCAGAATTTCAATGGTATAGGGCAACAGGTTATTGTATGAGGAAAGGTGGGCAATATATTCCGCAGATAAAACATGTATTACTTCATCTTCAATGTGGTATTGAAGGGTGTCAAAAGTTGTTTTTAGCCTTTGATACCGCAATTCCCCTTTCTTAATTTTATCATCGCGATATAATTTCCAAAATGCCAGATTCACAGGCACATAAACCTCCAGGAATTTAGAAAGATTTACATCAATTTCAAGTGCCGTAAATATTTTTTGAAATGTCAGCGCAGAATTTTTTTCGAAATCCCATAGCGTATGATCCAGGTCAAAAAATATATCCGATATAGTTTGCTTATACATGATACCTCTCAACTACTTTATTATATAAATTCAACCAGTTTATAGCATGTTCTTCGCCCAGTAATTCATTGGAGAAAATAGTGATAAAGTGGCCATTAACTTTTTTTACCTGATCATAATACATTCCAATTTTCTGAAGTGCTTCATCCTCAGAATTGATATTGAGTAAGGCATAGTCATGTACTGCGAACGGATGAATCTTTATGGGTTGCTGCTCTTCTATGGCAATATCATAGAAGTAATATGGAGAACATGTGCCCGCTCTAAAGCCCATTTCATGTGTATATCCCATGGTGTAATCATCTGTAAATTCTGCTGCTACCAGATTTCTGTATGTATGGGGGATATCTACCCTGTTATATCTCATTCTTGAGTAATTTATGGCCCTGTTTACAACATTGGATAGTTTTCTTTTTTCCTCTTTTAACAATTCAATATCCATAAATGAACTATACGAAGCTGCCAAAGCTACAAGGCTATAATCTGCCACAGATTTAATCAGATATTTAAAATTGTTGTTTTCCGGCGAGACATTTTTGTCATAGTTTGAATAATTGGCGAATTGAAAAAAGAATATATTCTTTATTTGATATTTCTTCTGAATTGCTATCAGGGCTTCATAGTTATCATAAGGATCCTTTTTGATCTTTAGCCATACAGAAGTGCGCTGTACGATACGCTTAAATTTAAAAGTACCTAAGTCCAGCAATAATCCGGCAAAGCTTCTCATGGGCCCCCTGTGTGCAAAACAATGGGATGAGGTAACATCTATAATAGAGGTGTATTGATACTTTCGTTTTTTACGACCTATGTCAGGGAATCGTTCTTCCAGCTTATCAAGAAATCTGTATGCCCATAAATCCACCAGCGGTAAATGCAAAAAATTATGGTTAACAGCAATACTTTCAGATGGTGGAAATCTGCCATGTGTGTCTTTTAAGTAAGGTAAATATTCTTCATATCTGGTCAGAAGGTAAAAGCTTGCCGAAAAAATATCGAAAGGAATAACACTTGGATCACTTGTCTTAAAAAAACAAGGTGTTCCCTCCCAGTCATCAATAGTTATTTGCAAATCAGAAATCCCATGCACAAATAAAAGCTCATTGCTTTTAATGAAAAATTCATTTTGTAAAGGCTGTTTGCTATACGTAATCTTAGGGCCCTTATGTTTTATAAAATCCTCAACTTTAGTCGTAAAAATGATATCTATCCCAAGTATCCTTGTGAAGACCTGTTTCATGGTATAACTGAAACGCGTAGTAATTTTATGGGTATATATAAGCAGCATAATTATATCAAATTATTATCGGCAAAGCTATAGTATTTGTTTTGGGTAAGAATTACGTGATCCAGCACCTTAATATCCATGGATTCAGCAGCCTTTTGAAGCTTATATGTAATACTTTTATCTGCCTCGCTTGGTTGAAGTGCTCCCGAAGGATGATTATGGGCTAATATTAAGGCCACTGCGCCCAATTCCAGTGCCTGTTTCATAACCAAACGAACATCCACCAATGTGCCTGTTATGCCTCCCTTACTCAATTGCGCCTTATGTATGACCTTATTTGAATTATTTAAATAAACAATCCAGAATTCTTCGTGTGGAAGGTCCCCGACCAGGGGTTGCAACAGATCAAAAACTGCCCGGCTACCTGAGATCTTCCCTGTCCTTGTTACCGTCTCATTCTGTCTCCTTCTTCCCATTTCCAATGCCGCGGCAATAGTCACGGCCTTGGCCTCACCAATGCCTTTAAATTTC
>JAHEBI010000267.1 GCA_024642325.1 Eudoraea sp.
CGGATATGGCGGATATGAGTATTTCTTCCAGGAAGTTTCCTATGGTGCTGAAAATGTGTATGAGACTAATGAAGATGCCATCGTTAATATCAGGGTCAGAGATCAGGGCGGTTGTGAAGCAACTATTGCGATACCTTTTGATTTTACGGGAATGCTTGAAATTCCAAATTTCTTTACTCCCGACGGCGATAATAACAATGAAGTATGGTTTCCAAGAAACAGGGATTACTTCCCAAATATTGAAGTCAAGATTTATGACCGATATGGCAGGGTAGTGGCTGTTTTGGATCAGGTATCTGCCTGGGATGGTAAATATGACGGAAGTGAACTACCTACTGGAGATTACTGGTATGTGGTGAATGCAAATGATAAGGAGAGACAGCAATATGTGGGTCATTTCACTCTCTATAGATAATGTATATGTGACCAATGAAGTAACAGTACCCCAATTTTGAATATACACTTATAAAGTGCTAATTAATAAGTATACCATTTTCGACTATTAAATCAAAGGTATACCCACTGCCAAAATCCTTATTTAAAATAACTTCACCACGGAGCGTTATTTGAGTATCTTTTTGGGCAGTTTCCATGGAGGTAATTACGAGGTCAAAATCATCCTGACTCCCATCCTGGAGATGTATCCAGTTCTTTCCCATAATATTAGGGTTAATTTTAACGCATTGCCCGGTGAGTTCAACTATTTTGCCTCCAAACTTTTCAGGATTATTTATGAGTTCGGCAATTTTTATGGGCCCTGCAAATTGACCCGTCGATTCCTGAGAAGAAGTTATCGCTTTTTTAACGGTCTTGGTCTTTTCTGAATTTACTTTGGGTTTGACAATAAAAGTTGTTTTTATTCCATGATCCTTGGGGATCAAACTAGTCACCAAATAAACCGTATCAAAAACACGTTGATACTCTTTGCTTTCAAATTGTGTTTTTAAAAGAGCTTCATTATATAAATAAGTATTTCCCTCTTTTATTTCTTGTTTTGGGGCGGCTATCCAAAATTCTTTATCTGCTTCCTTTACTTTGAGGTATACATATTTTGATGTTGGTAGTATTTCACCTACAGTTATTTCATGTATATCCCTGTTTAAACCATTCGTGTCATTCCCCTTATTTTTCATTTTTGTTAATGAAAAGGGCTCGACAGTTTTGGGTCCGTAGTTACAACCTGCAATCAGAAGTATACAAAGCAAGGGCAGTAACCTATTCTTATTTATCATCATAATAGTAAATTATTTTCAATTGTGAAGCCACCTTAATTGTTATGTTTCTTATAAACTGGCGTGTACTGCGATGATTTCTTTCATCTCCTCATCGGGAATATATAGGTTAGATTCTTTTAAGAGGTTTCGCATAACCCGGCCTGTTATTACTTTAATTTGTTCCTCGCTCATCGGTTCTAAATGTTCTTCGACATAATCGGTAACTTTCTGATTCAATTCAATTTTATAATTAGCCAGAGTTGCCCTTAAAGGTGCTTCCTGATACCATTTGTTATATTCCTGGAGTTCCTCTTCCTTAATCAAGGCAACCTTCTGTATGGCGGCCAACCTTGTTGCTTTGGTGTCCTCTAATTCCAAAGAAATAGTATCTAAATCGTAGAATAGTATATGTGGCATTTTAGCTAGCACTGGATCAATATTTGCAGGCAATGCCAGATCTATAAATACCCTTTTCTTTGAGTTTTTATTGGCGTTAGTAATGAGGTGGTGGCGATTACTAACACCACTAATGATCACATCAAAATCTCCAAAATCATTTGCCAGGACCTTTTTCCAATCATATAATTTACACTCGTACATTTTAGTTAATGATAAAGCCTTGCTCTTTGTTCTGTTACCAATGTAGAGCTGCTTAAAATTAAATTTGGAGTTGTACTTAAATAGTTGCCTTACGATTTCACCGGCACCGATAAATAAAATTTTCTTTTCCTTTGTAGCTTCTCTTCCATAGGTTGTTCTAATCATTTTTAGGGCTTTGTACGCTACTGAAGTAGTACCATCCCTGAAATGGGTTTCATTAGAGATTCTTTTGTGGCATTTAAAGACGCTTTGCATGGCACGTTCCAAAAGTGACCCCTGGAGATCATGGGCTATTGAAAACTGGTATGCTTTTTTAATCTGACAAATAATCTCTGCATCGCCTAAAACTTTTGAATCCAGGCCGGAAGATACTTTTAAAAGATGCATAACAGTAGATTCTGTAGTATCATTTTGAGAGAACCAAACCCTGCTTTCTGTGATTCTTTTTTTAAGTATTAGAGATATAAATTCATCCCGAAAGCTATCGGTTGATGTTTTCTCAGATTCAAAATACACTTCAGTCCTGTTGCACGTGACGAGTAAAAGTAATCCTTTAACATCCGGAAATACAGTGCAAAGATGTTTCACAACGCCATGCTTCGCCGGGTCAGAAATATAAAATTGCTCCCTTTGTGTGACAGTAGCGGTTTTATGAGAGATACTTATATATCGTAATGAACACTTCATAATGTAATGATTCGTGATTTAGATTTATTCCTTAATTACAGCGGCTAATTATAAACTTTTGATATAATTAATAACCAACCATTTATCTTCTTCTTCAGTTATTTTCTTTTCAAAACTTGGCATATCATCCCTTCCCTGATATGTTTTGTAATAAAGAGCCCCATCTGACTGCTTTTTGAAAGAAGGAAGTGTAAAATCTCCTATGGGTGTATCTAAACTGGCCGCTTTTTTCCCATCACCTTTTCCTTTACTCCCGTGACAGGACTTGCAATGTTGTGCAAATAAAAGACGTCCAACATTTTCAGTATCATCCGCGCCTAAAAAAGGATTTTTCATTTTTTCATATTTATCTGGTACAACCCAGGGTTCCTGTTGAAGGGATTCCTTGAATGTCATTGCAAGTAATGTCCAAGCTGTAACAAAAACTGTGATTATGAGTAGCCATTTATTTTTCATGATTAAAGAAATTTAATTAATGTTTATCTAGCTATTGACAGGTGTTATTTTGCTTATTTTAAATAAGACAAAAATTATATAAAAAATTATAAACCATATGGCAATAATCATTCCACTTACGGCTATGACTAATGTAATCGGTGCATTCGCAGCTGCTGCCCAGAGAGATCTTTTTTCCTTTACTTGATCAATCTGCGAAGGAATGCCCCAGTTTTTAGTCATCTCCATAGAAAGGTCATTATATTGGTCAGATTCAATAATTTTAACCACCAGTTCAACGTTCCCTTCCCTATCTCCCGGAAGATCATTAGGAAATTGGACTTCAACAATTCCGTTCTCATCTGTAGAATTAAAAATATCCCCTATTGGTAAAAGGCTAAAAGTTCTTTTTACATAAAAATACAAATCCAGTTCTTCAATAGGATTACCCATTTGATCTTCAGCTTTGGCTATGATTATTTTACGGCCATTTTCTTCAGAGAAATTAAGGGAAAGTGTTGCATCTTCCATGGTTTCTTGCCCATAAATATTTGAAGTATTTACCAGGAATAATCCCGCTATAAATATGATATTCAATATTGCCATATGTAGCTTCTTGCCGGGTATCATTGTAATAATGTTTTTTCAACTGCTGTTTTAGAAATATGTTCCTCTTTTTGAACCGGAATTATTGGAAATAATTTGATGAGAACGGTAATAATTAATAATAACCAGGCAAAAGATGAAAAGGTTATAGCCCATTCTTCCCAGGTCGGATTGTAATGTAAATACGATTCATCAACGCCCTGAATAGGTAAATAAGGGTGTTGTAATGAAGGTATTACTATTAAAAATCGTTTAAACCAGGCTCCTAGAATTACAAAAACTGATATAATGGTAATGGGAATAGGTTTGCGTAACTTTTGGAATGTTAAAAAGATGATTGGTAAAATAAGGCCTCCTATTTGAACAAACCAATACATGGGGGCGTATTTCCCAACAAATAATTCAGTAATATGTTCACCTTCGACACCAACCATTTTAAAAGCTGGCCCCAAATATTCGTTTATATTAAAGTACAGGTAAACCAGAGATAAGAGAACCAAAAGTTTACCCATTTTATTGAAATGGCTTTCGGTGATATAGGCTTTCAGTTTTAATTCGGTCCGCATAAAGTACATGGCAACAATAATGACAGCCGCACCGGCCATAAAAGCCCCTGAAACAAAATAAGGCCCCAGGTTGGTGCTATCCCATCCGGGACGCCAGGTTGTGGCAAAAAGCCAGGAGGTTATCGTGTGGATGGCAAACGCGACGGGCAGTACTGAAATTGCTAAAATGGTACTTACTTTTTTTAGCATTGCCAATTGTTTGGGATTATTATTCCAATTAATAGCTGTAATTCTATATAACCTTT
>JAHEBI010000268.1 GCA_024642325.1 Eudoraea sp.
CCCCATTACAACTTTTATGATAGCACAGGATCCTTATTTAAGGCAGTTTATAAGGCATTTTACAGAGGCTAACAAGGGTAAAGCATTCTTTACCGGCCTGGAAGGTTTAGGGGAAATGATTTTTGAAGATTACGAACAAAACAGAAAAAAAAGATTAAAGTAAAACATTAAAACAATGGCATATACCATTAAATACTAGATCATTATATACATATGAAAATAGATTTTAAAAAAATATCCAATTTAGGTGAGCTCAAGGCATCCGGTTATCAAAGCAGGAGTATAAAAGATGAGTTAAGATGGAATCTGCGTGAAAAAATAAGTAGAGGAGAAGAGACTTTTCATGGTATTTGGGGGTATGAAGAATCTGTTATTCCTGAACTGGAGCGAGCTATTTTGTCTCGCCATAACATTAATTTGCTGGGTTTAAGAGGTCAGGCCAAAACACGATTGGCAAGGCTGATGGTTAATCTTCTGGATGAGTGGATACCGGTTGTACAGGGATCTGAGATAAATGACGACCCTCTTAATCCCATATCCCGTTTCAGCAGGGAGCTAATTAATGAGCACGGAGATAAAACTCCTGTTACATGGTTACACAGGGATGATCGATTTTATGAAAAACTTGCTACCCCGGATGTTACCGTGGCAGATTTAATTGGCGATGTTGACCCCATTAAGGCGGCAAACATGAAGTTGTCCTATGCAGATGACCGGGTTATTCATTTTGGCATGATTCCGCGCTCTAACCGCTGCATATTTGTAATTAATGAGTTACCGGATCTCCAGTCCAGGATTCAGGTTTCCTTATTCAATATTCTGCAGGAAGGAGATATTCAGATACGAGGCTTTAAATTGAGGTTACCACTGGATATTCAGTTTGTTTTTACAGCTAACCCTGAAGATTATACCAACAGGGGTAGTATAGTTACTCCTTTAAAGGACAGGATTGGATCTCAAATTCTCACTCATTACCCCGAGGAAATTGTAATAGCCAGAAAAATTACAGAGCAGGAGGCCCAATTAGATGAGAGACAGGCAAAATCAATATATGTGCCGGACCTAGCAAAAGATTTGCTTGAGCAGATTAGTTTCGAGGCACGCAAAAGCGAATATGTGGATTCAAAAAGCGGGGTTAGTGCCCGAACCAGTATTACTGCCTTTGAAAACCTGTTAAGCACAGCAGAAAGACGTTCTCTGATCTCCGGTGAGAACAAAACCCAGGTTAGGCTTAGTGATTTTATGGGAGTCATTCCGGCTATAACAGGCAAAATAGAACTGGTATATGAAGGCGAACAGGAAGGCGCAGATACTGTAGCACTTATCCTTTTTGAAGAAGCCATTAAAACCCTGTTTTCTGATTATTTTCCAAGAATTGAGAAATTGGAACACAAGGATGCCGAAAGTCCCTATGACAACTTAATTCATTGGTTCTTTGAAAGTGAAGGATTTGAACTAATGGACAACTTAAGTGACAAGGAATACCAGGCACTGCTCAATAGTATCCCTGAATTAAATGCACTTATAAAAAGATACCATCCCGAGACTCCTGTGCAGGACACATATTTCCTGAAGGAATTTTTGTTGTGGGGACTGGTGGCCAATAAGAAATTGAGTAAGCGCAGATTTCAAAAGGGATATCAATTTAAAGACCTTTATGGCAGCTTTATTAGTAAATTATAAATTTGCATATCTAAAATTAACCTGATTGAGGGTTCCGCCTAAATTGAAAAGACCCTGAAAATTATTCCAGGGTCTTCTGCATTACCATAGCATAATAGAAATTTATTATTGCCACGAATCAATATTCTCATTAATGTTATCAAAATTATATGGGCCCACCATGTTTATTCTGTGTATAAATGTCAGTATAGTCAGGAAAAACAACAAGAATTGTAAAATTAAAATAATTGTACCTATAGGTATAAATGTGACCGGTATAATATGATCCTGATATTTTGTATAACTAAGTAATATATATGCGGTATCCATTATTTTAAACAGGTAAATAAGAAGAATTCCATACATGGTATATTCGAGATTGCGCATTTGTGTATCTGTATATTCCTGTTCTTTGATTTTAAACCACATAACGTAGAGAAAAACAAAATGTACAGCGGTAAGCACTGGGAAAATATAGTTGTCAAATTTGAAAAAATAGAACTTATTGGTATACAAACCGTAAAAGTTAAATACTATAAGTATGGCAATTACCGCAATAGATAGAACCATACATATTCTCCAGGAAAAAAATTTTAAAATTGCCTTCATAAAAGTAGGTTGTAAGGCTTTGGGGAACCTTATTTCAATTTTAACGCTATCACATATTCTTTATTTGAAAAAAATCGATGAAGCGTAAACAATGTTGAGTAACCTTAAAAAGGTGTTGCGAAAATAAGGTTGCATCCTGTTTGGTATCTGCTCACTCTTCCTTATTCCGAATGTATTCAACCTGGCAAAAGAAAAAAGCGCATAATTATTTATGCGCTTAACTTAAGGGAATAGGGAATAATATATGTCTAAGAAATCCAGGTGCGTTTCTCTGCTATTCGGGCAAATTGCACCAGTATAACAGCTATAATAATCACTATCAAAGGCGTAACCACCCCCTGTACCTGTCCATAAACTTCGGCAGCGTTAGTCATAAAAAACGAATAGGCCATTTGTATCAGTACGGCGATCAGGGACAGCATAAGCACGGGCTTTGCCCATTTCTTTCTTAGCAAAAGGGCAATACAGCCAAGAAGTCCTCCCCATACGGCTATGGCAAACGCAGCCGTCACCCATGCCGGCGTGCTTTCTATCAATACCAATTGTTCTGAGGTATATTCGGCTTTCATATCTTCCGTCATATACGCCTGGCCCAGATAGGCCATAACCCCCATTAAGTTCCATAACAGTGCGAGAACACTCACAATCCAAAACCATACGGGTGGTTTTGTAGCTAATTTTACATTCATTTTGTTTTGGTTTAGATTATTTATGCTATACAAATTACAAAAAAATGTAAATCCTGTCTCAAAGTATGAATAATTTCAAGGCATAAAAACTAGGACTATCTTGCCAATCTACCACAGAGATGAATTCAAAGTTTTAGAAATTACTATTGATAACCAGACATTTATTTATCTTCAACCTCATGAAAGAACGTTATTATTACCTGATCAGAGTTCAATTTTTGGGGTTCCGGTATAGTGGGTGGCAAAAACAGCCGGGGCAAAGAACTATAGAAGGAATGCTGGCTAAAACGCTCAAATATATTCTTCCTCAGCAAAGATTTAAAATTTTAGGCGCGGGGAGGACTGATGCGAAAGTTTCTGCAATCGATGCGGCATTTGAACTGATCATCGAAGAAACTCCAATTTCAGATATGATTGGGTTCATTAACTTATTTAATAATAATTTACCATCTGATATTAAGATACTTAAAGTAAATAAAATAAATAATAACTTTAATATTATTAAACATAGTAAATCCAAAGAATACCGCTATATTTTTTCATTTGGAGAAAAGAACCACCCCTTTTGTGCGCCTTTTATGGCAAATGTTTTGGAAGACCTGGATATAGACCTAATGAAGCAAGCGGCTGCTTTGTACAAAGGGGAACACAATTTTAAGGCTTACACGGCTAAACCTGGAGAGAAAACCCAGGTAGTGCGCACATTAACTTCCTGTGAAATAATCGAGAATACTTTATTTAGCGGCAGTTTTTTCCCAAAGCGAAGCTACATGCTCAGAATATGTGGGAAAGGATTTATGCGCTATCAGGTCAGGATGATCATGGGCGCCTTAATCCAATTGGGTAGGGGACTGCTTAGTATTCGGGAAATTGAATACTCCTTACAGGAAGGTTCAGATGTAAAGATTTCTTATATAGCACCGGGCTCCGGGTTGATATTGCATCACCTTGAATTTGAATAAAACCTGTAAGCAGATTTTTTGTAAATTGAGTGCAATGTTATTCTATGTCAAACTGGGTATACATCTTGATTTTATTGCTGCTGGTTTATGTTTTAATTAGCGTACTCCTTTATTTTCTTCAGGATTACCTTATGTTTAAACCAGAAAAACTCCCAAAGGATTTTATGTTTCAATACGACCATCAGGACTTTGAGGAATACAATATTGAAACAAGGGATGGGGCCATATTAAACGGACTTAGATTTAAAGCACAACAACCAAAAGGCATTGTATTTTATCTCAAAGGTAATTCCAAAAGCATTAAAGGCTGGGGGAAGTTCGCGGTTGATTTTACAAGGCATGGCTATGATGTATTAATGGTGGACTACAGGGGCTTTGGTAAAAGTACAGGCAGGAGGACCCAGAAGGCCATTAAACGTGATATGCAG
>JAHEBI010000269.1 GCA_024642325.1 Eudoraea sp.
GTTTATATCTGAATGTTCAAGCGCATCATTAGGGATTGCTATAAATTCTGTTAATTCATCAATAGTATGCCGAACCTGCGATTTTAGTTCAGTGTCTTGTGCATTGTTAATCCATAAAACAAGAAGAAATAACGGAGCTAATAATTTTTTCATAGGAGCTTAAATTGATAAAGATTTAAAAATAGGTAATTCTATGGGTTGAACAAATGCTTTAGTCTTAAAATAAGTAGGCGAAATAAAAGAATAAAGGGAAAGCCATGAAAAAAAAGATCAAACCAGTCGAGGAGTGTCATCCCTGTACCACCTCCTAAAACCCATTTTATTTTACCCCATATATGAGGTTCAGGGAAAAAAGGAGCCAACCCCAGGGTCAGACATAATAAAATTATAATTTTCAAATTGTTGATTATACTCATCGTAGAGGTTTTATGGTTTTTATAAAATCTGAAATACCGGCCGTGCCTTGTTGTGAGAGCATTTTAATAAAAGCTGAACCTATTATAGCTCCCTTGGCTGTCTTTGTCGCTTGATCAAAAGTCCGGGCGTTGCTTATGCCAAATCCTACAATTTGTGGATTTTTTAGATTCATCCTTGCTATTCGTTCGAAGTAAGCTTCCTGTTCTTCTCCTAATCCATTTTTGGCGCCAGTAGTACTTGCTGAACTTACCATATAAATAAATCCGTCTGAAGCTTCATCTATTTGAGAAATGCGTAATTCACTTGTTTGGGGAGTTATTAGAAATATATTAATTAAGTTGTATTTCCTAAAGATTGCTTCATATTCCTCCAGATATACGTCCAGCGGTAAGTCTGGAAGTATAAGCCCATCTATACCTGTTTCCCTGCATTTTTTACAGAAATTCTCTACCCCGTACTGCAAAACAGGATTAAAATACCCCATAATTATCAAAGGGATTGAAACGGTTTTTCTAATGTCTTTTAATTGATCAAACAGTAACTCCGTTCCCATGCCATTTTTCAAGGCTATTGTGGAACTTTTCTGAATGGTGGGCCCATCAGCCAGCGGATCGCTGAAAGGCAAGCCTATTTCTATCATATCAACACCTTGTTTTTCCAAATCCTGAATTATGGAAACCGTGTCATTTAAATTGGGAAAACCGGCAGAGAAGTATATGGAAAGCAATTTTTTTTCTTCATCCAGTTTTTTATGTATTCTGTTCTTCATTTTAAATAACTTCAGGTTATTTTTTAGTGAAACCATTTATAATTTGAAATAATCTATATAGGTCTGCAAATCTTTATCCCCTCTTCCGGACAAGTTCACCACAACAATGTCATCCTGTTTAAATTTCCTGTAATCAAATATGGCGAATGCATGTGATGTCTCTATTGCGGGAATAATACCTTCCAATTGGGATACCAATAGTCCTGCGTTCATGGCTTCATCATCTGTTATTGAAATAAATTCACCTCTTCCTGAAGTGAACAGATTGGCGTGCATAGGTCCAACACCGGGATAGTCCAGACCTGCAGAGATGGAATATGGCTCTGTTATTTGACCGTCACTTGTTTGCATTAGTAGTGTTTTACTGCCGTGAATGATTCCTACTTTACCCAAGGCCGAAGTTGCTGCACTTTCTCCGGAATGAATTCCTTTTCCTGCTGCTTCCACGGCAATAATCCCAACATCTTCATTATCCAGATAATGATAATATGCGCCCGCAGCATTGCTTCCGCCGCCTACGCAGGCAACTATATAATCTGGGTTGGGGGTTCCTTCTTTTTCAAGAAGCTGAGACTGTATTTCCTCTGAAATTACAGCTTGAAATCTGGCGACCATGTCGGGGTACGGGTGAGGACCAACAACAGAACCAATAATATAATGGGTGTTTACCGGATTATTTATCCAGTCACGTATTGCCTCATTCGTTGCGTCTTTGAGGGTTCTGCTACCTGACAGGGCGGGTCTTACTTCTGCCCCTAACATTTTCATCCGTGCCACATTAGGAGCCTGCCGTGAAATATCTATTTCGCCCATATAAACCACGCACTCAATACCCATAAGTGCACATACTGTTGCCGTGGCCACCCCATGCTGTCCTGCTCCTGTTTCTGCAATAATTCTTGTCTTACCCAATCTTTTTGCCATTAATATTTGCCCAATCGTATTGTTGACTTTATGGGCACCTGTATGACATAAATCTTCTCTTTTCAGATAAATTTTAGTTTGATATTTATCTGAAAGACGTTTTGCAAAATAAAGAGGTGTAGGTCTTCCAACATAATCTTTCAATAATCCGCGGAATTCTTCAATGAACGATGGTTCTTCCATAATCTGAAGATAGTTTTGCCTGAGTTCTTCCGTATTCGGATATAGCATTTCTGGTATAAATGCACCGCCAAACTCTCCGTAATAACCTTTTTCATTAGCGTGGTAAGTCATTTTCATATGTTTTTATGAGCAGGTTTCCAATAACCGTTTTTTAAATTTTTCTAATTTATCAATATCCTTCAGGCCGGGAGCAGATTCAAATTTACTGTTGACATCAATAGCATAGCAGTATTTAGATTCTTCCTTTTGAAGAAACTCTAAAAGTTTATCAAGCTCCCCTGGACCAATTCCTCCACTCAGGAAATAAGGTTTTTTGGACGAATACCCCTTAAGGGCCTCCCAATTAAATGTATATCCATTACCACCGGGTAACTTTCCCTTTGTGTCAAATAAAAAGAAATCAGTTGAATTCTCATATGAGCTTAGTTGCGAAAAGTTAAAACCGTCTTTAACACTAAATACTTTAAGAATGTCTGCCTTAATGTTTTGTTTTTTTAATCGCCCTTTCAGTTTCTCACAGAATTCAGGAGACTCATTTCCATGCAGTTGGATGGCATTTAAACCATATTTATTGGTATGATTTACTATTTCATCAATATTTGCATCAACAAAAACCCCAAATTTGCCAATTGCCTTGGGCAATAGTGGTATTGGTCCATCAAAGTAGCGCTTGGATGGCTTCCAAAAAATAAACCCGAGGTAATCTGGTTGCAAATCTGCAACTTCCTCAATATTATGCTTCATGCCACAGATTTTTAGTTTCATGTTGCCATTTGTTTAATAAACTCCGCCGCACTCTCCCCTGGGTTTGTTGTCTTCATGAAGTTTTCTCCAACTAAGAAACCCTCATACCCATGTTCTCTTAGCATTTTAATGGAGGAAACGGAGCTGATACCACTTTCCGAGACTTTGACAAATTCATCAGGAATGAGTTTTGACAGGGAAATGCTGGTTTCTAAATTTACTTCAAAGTTTTTTAGGTTCCGATTATTTACCCCCAACATATCCAGGCTGGGCATTATTGATTTAACTAATTCTTCTTCATTATGGACTTCCAATAAAACATCTAACTGAAGGCTTTTAGCCAATTCGGAAAAGGTTTTAATTTCTTTTCTGGTCAAAATAGCAGCGATAAGTAATATAGTGTCAGCTCCATGTGATCGGGCTTCTATAATCTGGTATTCATCTATGATGAATTCTTTTCTCAACAGTGGAAATTCTACAGCTGCTCTGGCTATAACCAAATCATCGAGAGATCCTCCAAAATATTTGCCATCTGTTAAAACAGACATCCCGGAAGCCCCGGCATTTTTATACCCTAAAGCTACATCCTGAACGCTGGAATTTTGATTGATCACAGATTTGGAAGGCGACCTTCTTTTGTACTCCGCAATAATCCCGGTTTTACTTTTTCTTAGTGAATTGGCCAGCGATACGGGTTTTCTTTGGAAAAGCAAAGAGGCTTCCAATTGCCTGACGGGGATTACGGTTTTTTTAAGTTGTAATTCCCTTTTCTTATCAACCACTATTTTTTCTAATATATCCATCAGGCACTTAATTGCTGTAATTTTCTTAAGGCATTTAGGCCATTTAGGCTCAGCAAAGATTCCTTTGCTTTTTCAAAACCTTGTTTTGGGCTGACATTCAGTACCGTGGCGATAGCAACTCCGGCATTGGCACAGACTACATTGTTTTGAGCTTCTGTGCCTTTTCCTTGTAAAATATTCATAAATATTTGTGCAGATTGGTCAATACTTTCACCTCCCGCTATTTCACTTTCCGATACAATTTCAACTCCAAAATCTGAAGGATTTAAAATAGCTTCGGTATTGTTGGAAATAACTTTGGTGCTTCCAGTCAATGAAATCTCGTCATATCCATCCAATGCATGGAGAACCATATATTTTTTATCGGTATTCTGATAGAGATATCCATACATACGCGCTAACTCCAAATTAAAAACACCTACGATTTGATTTTTGGGAAAGGCGGGATTTACCATGGGCCCCAGCATGTTAAAAAAAGTCTTTACTGCAAGTTCG
>JAHEBI010000270.1 GCA_024642325.1 Eudoraea sp.
ACTTATAGAGGAAAACTAATTTACTTTTTAAGAGAAGATTATGTTAGAACATATTGAATTATTTTTTAAATCCATCTTTATAGACAACATGGTTTTTGCCGTGTTTTTAGGGATGTGTTCTTATTTGGCGGTATCCAAAAAGGTGGCCACAGCTGTTGGATTGGGAGCAGCAGTTATTTTTGTACTTGCGGTTACTGTGCCTCTCAATTGGTTGCTGGACCAATACCTGTTAAGAGATGGTGCCTTGGAATGGCTGGGCCCCGAATACGCCGACTATAACCTGAGTTTTTTGTCATTTATTTTATTTATAGCAACTATAGCCACGATGGTGCAGTTGGTAGAAATTGTGGTCGAAAAATTTTCGCCTTCATTGTATAATTCCCTGGGCATATTTTTGCCGTTGATAGCGGTTAACTGCGCTATCCTGGGAGGGTCTTTATTCATGCAGTCACGGGAGATTGAAACCTTAGGTTTAGCCTTTAATTATGGAATTAGTTCCGGAATAGGTTGGTTTTTGGCCATTTTGGCGATTGCTGCCATTCGTGAAAAAATAAGATACTCCAATGTTCCAGCACCTTTAAGAGGCCTTGGCATAACTTTTATTATCACCGGTTTAATGGGGATTGGGTTTCAAAGTTTTGGTGGAATGCTTACCGGCGGAGATGAATCTCCTGTTGAGGCAGTAGAAACCACCGCTGAAAAGATTGATGAGAAAGAGGCAAAAGTTGATAAAGAATTAGATGAAAAGGAGATTTCCTATAACGACTTAATAAAGGAACAGGAATGATTTTAGCTACAAGCACCCTTGGTACCATAACAATTACGGTTGTTGCTTTTATGATATTGTTATTATTACTGGTGGCACTTTTGCTTTTTGCCAAAGAAAGGCTTTCTCCATCAGGCCCGGTTACCATAACAATAAATGGTGAAAAAAAGATACAGGTTGCCTCAGGCAGTTCCTTGCTCTCTACATTAGGAAATCAAAAAGTATTTCTTCCATCAGCATGTGGTGGTGGCGGTACCTGCATTCAATGCGAATGTCATGTCTTATCGGGAGGTGGAGAGGCATTACCTACTGAAACACCTCATTTTTCAAAGAGGGAATTAACTGAAGGTGCCAGACTGGCTTGCCAGGTCAAGGTAAAACAGGATATGGAAATAACCATTCCTGAAGAAGTATTTGGCATTAAAAAATGGGAAGGCACAGTGGTGCGCAATTATAATGTAGCATCTTTTATTAAGGAATTTGTTGTTGAAATTCCTGAAGATATGGGTTATAAGGCCGGGGGATATATTCAAATTGAGATTCCACCCTGTGAAATTAAATACTCCGATATAGATATTACAGCTCACCCGGAAGAACACGAAACACCGGATAAGTTTAAAAATGAATGGGATAAATTTAATCTTTGGCCTTTGGTAATGAGAAATGCTGAGGTGGTTGAGCGTGCGTATTCCATGGCGTCTTATCCTGCAGAAGGCAGGGAGATAATGTTGAATGTTAGAATTGCTACTCCACCCTGGGACAGGTCTACCAATGGTTGGATGAATGTTAACCCTGGTGTGGCTTCCTCATTTATATTTGCCCAAAAACCGGGTGATAAGGTCATAATCTCTGGCCCTTATGGTGAGTTTTTTATCAATGAGTCGGATTCAGAAATGTTATATGTGGGTGGTGGTGCAGGAATGGCTCCTATGAGGTCTCATTTATACCATCTTTTTAAAACCCTGAAGACAAATCGTAAAGTAACTTATTGGTATGGTGGACGTTCCAAAAGGGAATTATTTTATATAGATCATTTTAAAGAGTTGGAAAAAGAGTTTCCCAATTTCAAATTTTATCTGGCACTTTCCGAACCTTTGGAAGAGGATAACTGGAAAGTAAAGGAAAACCTGGATGCGCCTGGCGACGGATTTGTAGGGTTTATTCATAATTGTGTTATAGACAATTACTTAAGTAAACACGAATCTCCTGAAGATATAGAGTTGTATTTTTGTGGCCCGCCATTGATGAATAAAGCTGTTCAAAAAATGGGAGAAGATTATGGTATTCCTGATGAGCATATCCGTTTTGATGACTTTGGAGGCTAATGATTTAAACGGCATAAATTTAAAACCGATATTGTTCAATATCGGTTTTTTTGATAGATGAATAAAAGACAGGTACTTACAGCTCAGGAATTGCATAACCTTGCAATGAATATTGTGGGTAGGCAGCTGGAATCTGAAGGATACGAATTCATGGGTATAAACAGCAAGCCATTCAAGAATCCTCAATTTGTCTGCCTTAAGGAAAAGCAGTTGTATTTTATTGTTGTAAGGAATGTGGTTTATCCCAATAACCCTAAAATGTTTGATAAGAGTCTTATATTGAAAGTCAAGGAACAGGCATCCAAATTTGAGGCTAGGACTTATTATGCCGGTGTTGGTTTGTCCAATGCTGAGGATCAAAACCTTCCTGTTTATCTAAATGAATCATATATTGTGGATTATGATGGTCTTGTTGAAGTTTAGAATCTGGTTGTTCGTTCTTATAGGACTTGGGGGATTTATGGCTTCCTGTAAGCAGGATGCTAAGGCTTTGGTCAAAAACACAGCATTTGGAGGTGCACTGGGAACTTCATATAGTATTACTTACCTTACCCGGGAAGAACTCAATTTACAAAGGGAAATAGATTCGGTATTTGAGGTAATAAATAATTCCATGTCTACCTATATCCCCGATTCTGATATATCTAAAATTAATAGGGGAGATTCGAGTATTGTGGTAGATAAGATGTTTCAGGAAGTGTTTGAGCTTTCTAAAGAAGTTTATATGAACACTGACGGTTCTTTTGATCCTACGGTAGGTGCGTTGGTCAATGCGTGGGGATTCGGACCCGGAAAACAGGTGGAACTTGATAGTTCCAAAGTGGATAGTATTCTGCAATTCGTAGGCTTTGATAAAGTCCGATTGACTAATTCGGGAACCGTAATAAAAAATGATCCCAGAATTTTCTTTGACTTCAATGCTATTGCAAAAGGATATGCAATAGACCGATTGGCGGAAATTATGGATCAAAAAGATATTGAAAATTATTTAATTGAAGTTGGAGGTGAGATCATTGCCAAGGGGGAAAATAAATTAAAACAAAAATCCTGGATTGTTGGCATAGATGATCCTCAGATTGAGGAGGGAAGAAGATTAAAACTCACTCTTCAACTTAGGGATAAGGCCATGGCCTCATCCGGTAATTATAGAAAATACAGGGTTGATTCCATCACAGGTAAAAAATATGTACATACAATTGACCCTAAAACCGGGTACACAAAAAATGCAAATATTCTTGCCGTCAGTGTAATTGCAAATAATTGTGCCAAGGCCGATGCATATGCGACGGCGTTTATGGCTATGGAGTTGTCAGAATCCATAAAATTGCTGGATGTTCACAAAGAATTAAATGCATATATCATTTATCTGGAAGAAGATGGCGAAGTAACAGAATTTATGACACCAGAATTTAAAAAGCTTGTGGTTTACTGATCATTTGGTAACCAGGGGAATAATTTCTCCTTTTGCCAATCTGTATTTTTCTATATCGGCATTTGACATATTTGAAGTGTAATCTACTTCATTTACAATAAAACCTACCTCTCTTAATTTGTCAAAATAATCTCGCCCATAAATGCGAACATGATCATATTGCCCAAAAATTTGAGCCCGCTCTTTTTTATCTGTTATAGAATCATCCTCAAAAGTTACGTCTCTTGTCAGATCCTGCGGAATTTGAAAAATACCCCAACCGGAAGGCCTTAATATTCGGTATAGTTCGCTCATAGCTTTTTTATCATCGGATATGTGCTCCAATACGTGATTGCATAAAATTATGTCGAATGAATTATCCTGAAAGGGGAGTGCACAAATATCCGCTTTTACATCAGCCAAAGGTGAGTTTAGATCCGTAGTGGTATAGTCCAATAGTTTTAAATTCTTAAATTTCTTATAGAATGCCTGTTCCGGAGCAAAATGTAATACTTTATGAGGTGCCGTAAAAAAATCCGTTTCATTCTTCAGATATAGCCATAAAAGTCTATGTCTTTCCAGAGATAGGGTAGAAGGTGAGAGGACATTATCCCTTGGGTTTTCATATCCATAGGGAAGGAAACTTTTAAATTGCCTTCCGTCAATCGGATCCGTATACTTATCGCCTTTAAGAGCAATCGAGAGGAAGGGTCTCGCCAGGTAGCTCAGTTGAATTAATAAAGGCCTGGGTACTCTATTGAGGACATATTTGAATAGTTTCTTCAAAATGCTTTTATGATTAGAGTTGAAGCTTCTTGAC
>JAHEBI010000271.1 GCA_024642325.1 Eudoraea sp.
TGCAATACACCACCGCGGCATTGGCCAGTGAAAATAAGGGGTTGTGTTTTCCTTCGAGTGCAGACAGCATCCCTACTTCTATGGGGCAGGAGGACCATGTAAGTATGGGGTCTATTGCTGCGAGAAAGGCATTAAGGGTGCTTGGGAATCTCGAAAAGATATTGGCAATTGAATTATTAACTGCGACACAGGCGTTTGAATTTAGAAAACCTCTAAAATCAGGAATATTGCTTGATGAAGTACATAAGGAAGTACGCAAAGAAGTAGCCTTTGCCAAAAAAGACAGGGTTTTTGCAGATGATATCGAAAAAGGGATAGAACTGGTAAGGAACCAAACCATCATACAGCGCATCTCTAAAGTTTGTAAAAAAGAGAATCTTACTTTACAGACAAACTATTCAGAAGAGTTTGAAAACTATTAAGTTATATGGAGCAATTGACACTTATTGGCCCCTTCAGCCAGGTAATTCCCATGACCGGGATCCCTATAAAAGGCCCTGTTTCAGATGATCAGCTTGAAATCATTGAGAATGCCGGGATACTTGTTGCTGATGGCTACATCAAAACTATTGACACCTATAAAAAGCTTTTATCCGAAGTAAAAGACCTCCACTTTAAATTAATTCATTTGGAAGGAAATCACATCTGCCTTCCCGGATTTGTAGATGCTCATACCCATATTTGTTTTGGAGGTACCAGGGCCAGGGATTACGCAATGAGAAATGCCGGCAAGACCTATTTGGAAATCGCAGAGGAGGGCGGAGGTATCTGGGATACTGTACAACAAACAAGAAAGGCCACTAAAAAAGAATTGGTTAAGGGAATAATAAAAAGGGCCAAACAACATCTTAAGAACGGTGTCACCACCATAGAGGTAAAAAGTGGTTACGGTCTTTCGGTAAAGGAAGAAATTAAAATGCTGGAAGCCATTAAGGAGGCTGGCGAACAGTTTCCATTGGATTTTGTTTCCACCTGTCTGGCTGCACATATGTTGCCAAGAGATTTTAATGGGGCTCCGGAATCATATCTGTCAGAAATAAGTGAGCAACTGTTGCCTTTTTTAAAAAAGGAAAAATTAACCAACAGAGTTGATGCCTTTATCGAAAAAGGGGCATTTAGCCCATCGGATATAGAGCCATACCTGTCTAAAGCTAAAGCATTAGGTTTTGACATAACCATTCATGCTGATCAGTTCTCAGCAGGAGGAAGTGAAGTGGCAGTCAATTTTAAGGCTGTGAGCGCGGATCATTTAGAGGCAAGTACGTTCCGTGAAATAGAATTACTGGCCAAAAGTGATGTTATTGCCACTGCATTACCCGGGGCCTCATTGGGCTTAGGATGTAATTTTACGCCTGCCAGGAAAATCCTGGATGCAGGCGGTGCCCTGGCCATTGCGAGTGACCATAATCCGGGATCTGCCCCAATGGGTGATCTTCTTACCCAGTCTGCTATATTAGGCACTATGCAAAAACTAACAAACGCTGAAGTACTGGCAGGAATAACATTCAGGGCAGCGGCGGCCCTTAAATTGCCTGACAGAGGAAAATTGAAAGCTGGCTACCTGGCTGATTTTAGTTTATTTCATACCACAGATTTTAACGAAGTCCTTTACAACCAGGGGGCATTTAAGCCTTGTATGGTTTTTAAAAATGGTAAATTGATCTACGACAAACACAATCCATAGGAAAAATGCAAAGTTCCAAAACAGAATTAAGTTTTAGCGATGAGATCCTATTGGGAATTCCCCTTGAATTGCCGCAGCCAAGACTTCGGATCCCTGAATATAACCATGCCCCAAAGAGAAAAGAAATCCTAAGCCTGGAAGAAAAAAAGTTGGCAATAAGAAATGCGCTTCGCTATTTTCCATCGGCCTGGCATTCTGAACTTTCGTCAGAATTTGCCATGGAATTGGAGAAATATGGAAGAATATATATGTATCGTTTTAAACCGGCTTATAAAATGTACGCCCGGCCAGTTTCAGAATATCCGGCCAAAACCAGGGAAGCGGCCGCAATAATGCTTATGATACAGAATAATCTGGATCCTGAAGTAGCGCAACATCCGGAAGAATTAATTACTTACGGAGGTAATGGTGCGGTCTTTCAGAATTGGGCGCAATATCTGCTTACCATGCAGTACCTCGCCACCATGACCAGTGAGCAAACTCTTCACATGTATTCGGGACATCCAATGGGTTTATTCCCTTCTTCCAGGGGAGCACCAAGAGTGGTAATTACCAATGGAATGATGATTCCCAACTATTCCAGCCAGGACGATTGGGAAAAATTCAACGCACTTGGGGTGACGCAGTACGGACAAATGACTGCAGGGTCTTATATGTATATTGGACCGCAGGGAATAGTGCATGGAACTGCCATTACTGTAATGAATGCTTTTAGAAAGGTTTTACCAAAATCTGAATCCCCAAATGGAAAAATATTCCTTACTGCCGGCTTAGGCGGCATGAGTGGAGCTCAGCCAAAAGCAGGCAATATTGCAGGCTGTATTACTGTTTGCGCCGAAGTAAATGAAGCGGCGGCTTCTAAAAGGTATACCCAGGGCTGGGTTGATGAACTCCATACCGATATGGATACTCTGATTAACAGAACCAAACAGGCCATAGCTAAGAAAGAAGTTTTATCCCTGGCCTATTTGGGCAATGTAGTGGAAGTCTGGGAGCGGTTTTATGAGGAAGGCTTGTTTATTCACCTGGGGTCAGATCAAACCTCTTTGCACAACCCCTGGGCGGGCGGTTATTATCCGGTCGGATTGTCCTTTGAACAAGCTAATACCATGATGGCAGAAAATCCAGAACTTTTTAAAGAGTTGGTTCAGGCATCCTTGAGGCGACAGGTACTCGCAATTAATAAACACGCAGCAAAAGGAACTTATTTCTTTGATTATGGCAATGCATTTTTACTGGAAGCCTCCCGGGCTGGTGCAGATGTTATGTCCGAAAATAATGTCGATTTTAAATACCCTTCCTATGTTCAGGATATTTTAGGGCCGATGTGCTTTGACTACGGATTTGGCCCTTTTAGATGGGTGTGCACCTCCGGTAAACCTGAAGACCTTCATAAAACCGATGCAATAGCTTTGAATGTTATGGAGAAGATCATGGAAACTGCACCGGAAGAGATACAACAGCAGATGCAGGACAATATCAAATGGATTAGTGAGGCTGATTCAAATAATTTGGTGGTCGGCTCACAGGCACGCATCCTATATGCCGATGCGGAAGGAAGGATTAAAATTGCAGAGGCTTTTAATGATGCTGTCGGGACTGGCAAAATTTCTGCCCCTATTGTCCTTGGAAGAGATCACCATGATGTAAGTGGCACTGATTCTCCTTTCCGGGAAACCAGCAATATCTACGATGGAAGCCAGTTTACAGCAGATATGGCTATTCACAATGTGATAGGAGATAGCTTTAGAGGAGCCACCTGGGTTTCCATACACAACGGTGGTGGTGTCGGGTGGGGTGAAGTCATAAACGGAGGTTTCGGGATGGTGCTTGATGGTTCTGATGAAGCTGATAAACGATTAAAAAATATGTTGTTCTATGATGTAAATAATGGCATATCGCGCAGAAGCTGGGCTAGAAATGAAGAAGCACTTTTTGCCATAAAAAGGGAGATGAAACGGAGCCCTGATTTAAGAGTTACATTGCCCAACATAGTGGCAGATGAATTATTAGAAGGATTATTTGATTAAAACCAATGAATCTTTACAAACCAACAGGCAAAAACATTTGGACCGGACGCGAATCGGCTCAGGAGCTGTATGTCTACCAGAAGGTAAAACATATTGACCTGGAGTTGCAAAATATCCCCATCTCAGAGGATAAGACTTTCGTGCTCCTGGGATATGAATGTGATGAAGGTGTAAAGAGAAATATGGGAAGAACAGGCTCCAAAGAAGGTCCTCAGGCGGCCCGCCGGCAGTTGGCCAGACTACCTCATCATTTAGCCGAAAACACAGCCATTTTTGATGCCGGCAATGTAGTATGCGTGGCGGATGACATGGAGAAAGCACAAAGTGTCCTTACCGAAAAAGTAACTCAGATCCTGAGTCAGCAAGGAATTCCTTTATTGATAGGAGGGGGTCATGATATAGCTTACGGACATTACAATGGAATTAAAAAATTTGTTGGAAATGAACAAAAGATTGGGATAGTAAACCTGGATGCCCACTTTGATCTAAGGTCCAACGAGGATGGCAATAATTCCGGAACGCCCTTTTATCAAATTGCAACCGACAGCAAAAATCAAAATTCGGAATTCCGTTACTTATGCCTGGGCATAAGAAATGATGCAAATGA
>JAHEBI010000272.1 GCA_024642325.1 Eudoraea sp.
CCGGAAAGGACAAAATATTGACATTCTTTTTTACTTTTTTCGAAATGCTCAAATTGAACAGGAGTTACGTGCTTTTTGTTTTGAATGAAGACAACAATCCACTCAAAAACCTGGAACAACTAAAAGGGCTTCGCTCTGAAATCAAAGACTTCGCAAAAGAACTCATTGAAGAGGATAACAGTAGTAAAACCATCAAAATTACTCAACACAGCCCTAAATTATTTTCTGAGGGTGCCTGGATCCAATTTTTGTTTCTCCTAAAGTTCTGGGTAGAGGACACATCGGCAGATTTTGAGAAAACAGATATCGCTATAGAAAAATCTGTCAAAACCATTTTTGATGTTTTTGACACGGCGCCTCTAAATAGTATCATAGATTTCGGTAAGTTTCTATTTAAAGAAAATATTTCCTAATTGCCTTGACTGTAATATAAGATGAAAACACTTGATAAGATTCCTACGGGAAAAATTGAAAGAGCAGGAAAGCTGGTTAAAACCGGGGTGAAAGTTGGGGGTAATTTTATGAAATATTACGGCAAAAAATTTGTCAACCCCGAACATGACAAAGAAGAGTTAAACGAAGAGAATGCATCTGATATCTATGATGGCCTTAAATCCCTTAAAGGTAGTGCACTTAAAGTAGCTCAAATGTTAAGTATGGAGAAAAATTTACTCCCTTCGGCATACGTTGAAAAATTTTCTTTGGCTCAATTTTCAGTACCTCCTCTTTCTGCACCACTGGTACGTAAAACATTTAAAAGATATTTGAATAAATTTCCCGAAGAAGTCTTTGACTCTTTCGAGAGAAACTCTGTTAATGCCGCAAGTATTGGTCAGGTACACAAGGCTACAAAAGATGGTAAGGAATTGGCAGTTAAAATACAATATCCGGGGGTGGCTGAAAGTATAAGCAGTGATTTGGCGATTGTAAAACCCATTGCTGTCCGTATGTTTAATCTTCAGGGAAAAGACTCAGATAAATACTTTAAGGAGGTAGAGCTCAAACTTCTTGAAGAAACAGACTACAGCCTTGAATTGATTCATAGTGAAGAAATTACCAGAGCCTGCCGCAAAATCCCCAATCTGGAATTTCCCAAATACTATAATGAACTTTCGAGCGAACGTATTCTTACAATGGATTGGATGCACGGGCAACATTTGAGTGAATTTTCGAAACAGGGTTTTGAGCCAGAATTAGGAAATAAGTTGGGACAGGCTTTATGGGATTTTTATATGTTCCAGTTGCATGGTTTGCGAAAAGTTCAGGCAGATCCTCATCCTGGAAACTTTCTGGTAAGTAATAGCGAAACTTTGGTTGCTATAGACTTTGGGTGCATAAAAGAAGTTCCGGATGAATTTTACGTACCTTATTTTGAACTGGCTAAAAAGGATAATATTCAAAATGATGCCATTTTCATGGAAAAACTTTTTGAGCTTGAAATACTTAGCCCAACAGATTCTGAAAAGGAAGTCAAATTTTTTAAAGCATTATTTAAAGAAATGCTTGGCCTTTTTACAACGCCTTTCCACGACGATACCTTTGATTTTGGCAATGAGGATTTCTGGTCAAAAATTGCAGCTTTAGGAGAACGATATTCGAAGGACGAACACATACGTAAAATGAACGGAAACAGGGGTTCTAAACATTTTCTATATATCAACAGGACGTTTTTCGGCTTATTCAACCTCATGCACGATCTGAAGGCAGATATTGAAGTGAATGCCTATAAGAGGTACTTGAATTAGTCACTGACTGTTTCCTGAATCATCAATTATTTTTTAGTTATCTTAGATTGTATAAATGATTTTTCATTTGATAACTATTTCCCGCGGTGCAGGGAATTCTTTTCAGATTAACTAACACACATACTAACTAATGTACAACTCAAAGATTATTGGACTCGGTTATTTTGTGCCTGATAATGTAGTTACCAATGACGATTTGTCAAAATTGATGGATACCAATGACGAATGGATACAGGAACGAACCGGGATCAAAGAACGCCGTCATGTTATAAAGGGTGAAGATACCACTTCGAGCATGGGCGTCAAGGCAGCCAGAATAGCTATTGAAAGGGCAGGGATAGATAAAGATGATATAGATTTTATTGTATTCGCTACTCTTAGCCCCGATTACTACTTTCCCGGTCCGGGGGTATTGGTGCAGCGCGACTTAGGAATAAAAACGGTAGGGGCCATAGATATAAGAAATCAATGTTCCGGTTTTGTTTATGGCTTGTCACTAGCAGACCAGTATATAAAGAGCGGTATGTATAAAAATGTACTGGTCATAGGTTCCGAATTACATTCTGCAGGGCTGGATATGACTACGCGTGGCAGAGGAGTATCTGTAATTTTTGGGGATGGAGCCGGTGCGGCGGTCTTAACCAGAGAAACCGACAACTCCAAAGGGATTTTATCTACCCATTTGCATTCAGAAGGCGCCCACGCCGAAGAACTTTCTTTAATTGCCCCGGGGATGGGAAAAAGATGGGTATTGGATATTATTAAAGATAATGACCCTGATGACGAATCTTACTATCCCTATATGAACGGGCAGTTTGTTTTTAAAAATGCCGTGGTTCGTTTTAGCGAGGTAATTCTGGAAGGGCTAAAGGCAAATAACCTTCTGGCCACGGATATTGACATGCTAATTCCTCATCAGGCTAATTTGCGAATATCTCAGTTTATACAGAAAAAGTTCAGGCTAAGTGATGATCAGGTTTATAATAACATAATGAAGTATGGCAATACTACAGCCGCTTCCATACCTATTGCACTAACAGAAGCATGGGAGCAGGGTAAAATTAAAGAAGGCGACCTTGTAGTATTGGCGGCATTTGGGAGTGGTTTTACCTGGGGTAGTGCCATAATCAGATGGTAAACAATGAATTCTTACCTAAATGGGAAAGCGACAGGAAATACTGGATTCAACTCAAATAGATTTTATTACCCGGCAGAAAATATTTTTTGTGGCCACGGCCATGAGCGATGGATCAATAAACCTATCTCCAAAAGGAATGGATTCTTTCAGAATCATTGATGACCAAAAAGTTCTGTGGTTAAATCTTACCGGTAGTGGTAATGAAACAGCTACCCATCTGCAATACGACAAAAGAATGACTATAATGTTCTGTGCATTTGAAGGGAAGCCTTTGATCCTTCGTTTATATGGAAAAGCAAAAGTTTTCCACGAGCGCGATTCCTTTTGGAAAGATCATATTGGATTATTTCCGGAAATTGCCGGTAGCAGGCAATTAATTGAAATGTCAATAAACCTCGTCCAATCCTCCTGTGGAATGGGTGTTCCAATAATGGAATATAAGGAAGAACGTAATCTTCTCAATGTATGGGCTGAAAAAAAGGGTAAAGACGGACTTATTGAATATATGGGTATGAAGAATACCTATAGTCTGGACGGTTTGCCTACCGGTATATTTGATGGTTTACCTTAAATTAAAACCCCGACTAAAGAGCCGGGGTCAGCTTAACTGACAAATACAACAAGAGATAACCAACCAATACTCCGTATATTTTATCAATTAGTTTCTATAGAATGCCACCACTTCCTTGTTTGGTGTTATTATCCCTCCTTTTTCGGTTGGAAGCCTTGTTTTTTCCACTTCCAAATCTGTAGGAAACTCCTGCGAAAACAGTCTGGCTTTCCCATTTGAATTCGCCTATCTGCTCAAAAGGTTGATCACCGGACACGGCAAAACGCATGGTGTTGAAAACGTCATTGAAATTAACACTGAATGTGCCTTTACCCTGAGCAAAACTATAACGGGCCCCAAGGTTTACAAAATACATGGGTTCAACTTCAAATTGGATGGTTCTGTTTTGTCCTCTGTAGAATCCAAATAGTTGAAAAGTAAGGTTTTTTGTCGCTTTAAAGCTGTTGTTCATTCTAAAATTCCATGCCGTATTTTCCACTTCTATTTCCTGTGTTATAATATCATCTCTGGTAGCTGAATTATTATCGGTTTGTAAACTCTCAGTGATACCTCTCTGGGTTTGTGAATACAAATCAAAGCTGGCATTAAAACTCCACCATTTTGTCAGTTTATAATTGCTTGAGATTTCAATGCCATAGGCAGATGTATCGTCGAAGTTGTCAAAGGTTAATATAAGCTTGTTCAGGTCTAATCTGTCTATGTAAACTGCTCTGTTGATTTCATCCTTTATAGTCCTATAGAATACCCCTGTTGTGATACTTCCGTTTTTCAGGCGTCTGGTATAATTTAGCTCATATGAATTTGTGAACTGCGGCACAAGAGTGGGGTTGCCGTATGAAGATAACAGAGGGGTGGACCATTCTCG
>JAHEBI010000273.1:0-2110 GCA_024642325.1 Eudoraea sp.
AAAATCCCAGTAAAAAAAGATTTAATATTATATTCAACCTGTTCAAAACAAATTGATTTTTTCGGTTTTTAAATAAAAAGACAGTGATAAGGGCCAGGGCAGAAGAAACCAAAAATACTACCTGAAGCCACATCATATTTGCAGCATATACCGGATTCCCTTCAGTTTCAGTCCAAAGGCTTACATAAAAGGGTAATCCCCCTGTAACGAGGGCGACCAAAATTAAATAAACGGTCTGTATCCGTTGAATCATAGTTTATCTAAAAATAGAAGTGCAAAAGTACATGTCTTTTAAAACATAACCATAAAATATAAAATAAAAATAGTCCTGCTACAGTATAAAAATAGCATAGCAGAAATAGATAAATATCTTAGATATAATCCTTTATACCCGGATAATATGTTAAAACGGAAAGTATAAGAAATAAATTAATACATAATAAGGGATGAATTGTTTAAAATAATTTGTAATATTGTCCCGTTATAGGTAATAACACTTACCCATTGGGGTCTCAATCCCATGTAATACCCAAAATAACAATATACTTCAATTTTTATATACTATAATTTATTTATACTCAATGTTTGAGATTTCAGATTTAAAAGCAAAAAAGCTGCCTGAGCTTCAGGATATTGCTAAAGATTTAAGCGTCCCTAAATATAAGACGTTAAAAAAACTGGATTTGGTTTACCAAATACTTGATCTTCAGGCCAGCAATCCAAAGGCAGTGCAGGAAAAAGCGGCAGCCATTAAGGAGAAAGTAGTTGCCGTCAAGGAAAACGTACCGGCAAAGCCCCACAGACCATCTGTTCCCAAGGAAAGTTTCAAAACAGCTCCTCAAAAAACTCATGGAACTGGGGATGAAGTGGTCAAACGCCAGCCAAAACAAGAAAGTTCACCTCAAAATGCACCTTCCTACCAGGCTAAAAAAGAACAGCCAAAAAGCAATCCACAGCACAAGGGTCAGCAGACTAAAAAGGTTCAGCATCATAAAAATGGACAGGATTCTAAGAATAGTAACTTTGATAAAGACCTGAAAAATAAATATAAGCAGCCGGAATACGAGTTTGACAGTATTATTGAGAGCGAAGGTGTTCTTGATATCATGCAGGATGGATATGGATTTCTTCGGTCTTCTGATTACAATTACCTTTCTTCACCTGATGATATCTATGTTTCCCAGTCACAAATAAGGCTATTTGGCCTTAAAACAGGAGATACTGTTTTAGGCAATGTACGTCCGCCTAAAGAAGGAGAAAAATATTTCCCCTTAATAAAGGTGAATAAAATAAATGGCCTGGATCCTCAGGTAGTAAGAGACAGGGTTTCTTTTGAACACCTGACTCCGCTGTTCCCTACGGAAAAATTTAAATTGGCAGAACGCCAAAGCAATATATCAACAAGGATTATTGATTTGTTTTCTCCAATTGGAAAAGGACAACGCGGCATGATCGTTTCCCAGCCAAAAACGGGGAAGACCATGCTTTTGAAAGATATTGCCAATGCCATAGCGGCGAATCATCCGGAAGTATATCAGATCATTCTTTTAATAGATGAACGTCCTGAAGAAGTAACAGATATGCAGCGCCATGTAAGTGGTGAAGTCGTAGCCTCTACTTTCGACAAAGAAGCTACAGAACATGTTCGGGTGGCCAATATCGTATTGGAAAAAGCAAAAAGACTGGTAGAATGCGGCCATGATGTGGTTATACTATTAGATTCCATTACCCGTCTTGCGAGAGCCTATAATACGGTTCAACCTCCCTCGGGAAAAGTACTTAGTGGGGGTGTTGACGCCAATGCACTGCACAAACCCAAACGATTTTTTGGAGCGGCCCGTAATATTGAGAACGGAGGTTCTTTATCAATAATTGCTACCGCCCTAACAGAAACCGGATCCAAAATGGATGAGGTTATCTTTGAAGAGTTTAAAGGTACCGGAAATATGGAACTGCAATTAGACAGGAGAATCAGTAACCGTAGAATTTTCCCGGCAATAGACCTTATATCTTCTTCAACCAGAAGAGATGATCTTTTATTGGACGAAAATACTATTCAACGCATGTGGATCATGCGCAAGTATCTGGCAGACATGAATCCGGTTGAGGC
>JAHEBI010000273.1:2210-4317 GCA_024642325.1 Eudoraea sp.
GGCAAAAGAGTTTCGGCCTTCTTTTGGTCGGTTTCACTCCTCAATTTTTTAATTGCATTCCTTGTGGTTTTGTGCTGATACCTGTTACGTAATCGCACAACTTCGTTTCTTCTTATTCTCTTTAATGCCGACTTGTGATTTGCCATCTTTTTTTATATTTTATTTATTCGGGCTTCCTGTTTTTTTTGTAGCCCGTAGGGGAATCGAACCCCTGTTACCAGGATGAAAACCTGGCGTCCTAACCCCTAGACGAACGGGCCAATAATTTTTTTTCAACGCTCATGTAATAAATGAGCACTCTTTTCTCAGCCGCCCCGTTAACCACATTTCAATATTTCAGTATTCTTTGTAGCCCGTAGGGGAATCGAACCCCTGTTACCAGGATGAAAACCTGGCGTCCTAACCCCTAGACGAACGGGCCTTTAGATCGCATAAATGCGGATGCAAAAATACAATTATTTTTTACTATACCAACTCCAAAATATATTTTTTTAAATACACTTAATACGCCTTGGCAAAGAGAACCCTTTTTGAGGAAGGTTTTCCGGTAACCATACAGTTCCCGGCTTCCTCAATGGCGTCTAAAGGAATACATCTTATTGTTGCTTTTGTTTCTTCTTTTATTTTTTCTTCCGTAGCCGATGTACCGTCCCAATGGGCTGAAATAAAGCCCCCTTTCTGTTCCAATACCTTTTTAAAATCTTCATATCCATCAACTGCAGTAATATGTTCCTCGCGATAAATCCTGGCTTTCTCAAAAATATTTCGCTGGATATCTTCCATCAAAAATTCAATCTTTGATACCACATCACCGGCTTCTACTATTTCCTTTTCCAGGGTATCTCTGCGCGCCAACTCATATGTTCCATTCTCCATATCCCGTTGTCCAATAGCAATTCTGACAGGAACACCTTTCAGTTCATATTCATTAAATTTAAATCCGGGCTTATGTGTATCGCGCTTATCATATTTAACTGAAATTCCTTTATTCTGCAATTCTTTTACCAAAGGGTTTACGCGTTCGGAGATAGCGTCTAATTGTTCCAAGCCTTTGTATATAGGCACAATAACTACCTGGATAGGGGCCAGTTTAGGAGGCAAAACCAAGCCATTATCATCGCTATGCGTCATAATAAGAGCACCCATCAAACGTGTAGAAACGCCCCAGGAAGTGGCCCAGACGTATTCCTGTTTTCCTTCCCTGGTTGCAAACTTCACATCAAAGGCTTTGGCAAAATTCTGGCCTAAAAAATGCGAGGTTCCTGCTTGTAATGCCTTTCCATCCTGCATAAGTGCTTCTATACAATAGGTTTCTATTGCACCGGCAAAGCGTTCACTTTCTGTTTTTGTTCCTTTAATGACAGGAACTGCCATATGATTTTCAGCAAAATCCGCGTAAATGTTCAAGATCAATTCGGACTCCTCTATGGCCTCCTGCTCTGTCTCATGAGCAGTATGGCCTTCCTGCCAGAGGAATTCTGTAGTGCGCAGGAACAGGCGTGTCCTCATTTCCCATCGCACCACATTGGCCCATTGATTTATTAAAAGCGGAAGATCCCTGTAGGACTGAATCCATTTTCTATAAGTGTCCCAGATAATGGTCTCTGAAGTTGGCCTGACTATAAGTTCTTCTTCCAGCTTTGCATCCTCATCCACTATAAGACCACTGCCGTCCTCGGCACTCTTTAGCCTGTAATGAGTAACTACAGCACATTCCTTTGCGAATCCTTCAACATGACTGGCTTCTTTACTCAAATATGATTTTGGAATAAACAATGGGAAATACGCGTTCTGATGCCCGGTATCCTTAAACATCTTGTCTAATCCCGCTTGTATTTTTTCCCAAATTGCAAAGCCATAAGGTTTTATGACCATACATCCCCGAACACCCGAATTTTCGGCCAAATCAGCCTTTACCACGAGTTCATTATACCATTTGGAATAATCCTCGCTTCTTTTAGTTAAATTTTTTCCCATCAAATATACTTTGGCACAAATCTTGTGTCCTTATTATCAAAATAGTTCGGTAAAACTAACTATTTTTAGACTGTTCAACAATATAAATTTAATGCGATGATACAATCTTTACCCCTACCCAGATTAATAA
>JAHEBI010000274.1 GCA_024642325.1 Eudoraea sp.
ATTTTATAAAAAACTGAGAATAAAAAGATTAGCCCTGCATAGGGTATTGGGTAAAATTTATATTGGCTGTGTTTTTTTAAGCGGCACTGCCGGCCTGGCCATAGCTTTTTTTGCAACAGGCGGACTAGTACCCGCTCTTGGATTTGCAGGGTTGGCCATATTATGGCTTTATACCACCTATAATGCTTATACAAGTATTAAGAAAAGAGAGATTACTGACCATCAGCGCTGGATGATACGAAGTTACGCCCTGTGTTTTGGCGCTGTGACACTCCGGATTTATTTGCCATTATTCCTTGGGGTTATGCACATGGAGTTTATTCCGGCATATAAGATTATTGCCTGGTTGGCATGGGTGCCCAACCTGCTTGTTGCCGAGTTATTTATAGTTAGAAAGCTTTCTTCAAGTTCCGGTTATTGATTATAAAGGATCACTTATTTATTTATCAATAACATACCGGATTGGGTTAATTAGTAATAAAATTGAGTATGTTTTTAGCATATAAGACGTAAAATCGTCCTAAATTGCTTAATTGAATATTGTAAACTTATTGGTGCAAAAGATCCACATGTACAGTTCACTATACATCGGCTAATTTTATCTGAAGACCCAGCTTATGAAATCTCTAACTAAAAACTTAACGCAAATAGGTAGCTAAAGTGGCAAATGCCTTTGCATATATTAAAACATAGGAATATGTCTTTAGTTGAGTGTAGAAAGGAATAATACCGAAATCTGATATTAATGAGACTCTTTTTGATAATAATTAATTAAGTATGGCTAAACCTTTTACCCTTTTTGATTTCTCTGAAGAAAGTGATTTGCAAAACTGGACAGTGGTTAATGACGGTGTTATGGGAGGTTTGTCAAAGGGTAATTTCACATTGAATAAGGAAGGACATGCTCTTTTTAAGGGGAATATTTCCCTTGAAAATTATGGCGGCTTCTCTTCGGTCCAATACAAATTCGAATCGAAACTGGTGAAGGGATTCAATAAATTGATTTTGCGCCTTAAAGGCGATGGCAAGCAATATCAGGTACGTGTAAAAACCAGTAACTCAGATGATTATTCCTATATCGCTTATATAACCACCAATGGTAAATGGCAGACACTGGAAATTCCATTAAGAGAAATGGTTCCCTGGTTTCGCGGAAATAAACTCAATATTCCTAATTACCCGGGGGAATATATGGAGCAATTTGCAATTTTAATCGGAAACAAAAAAAAGGAAAATTTTGAATTATATATGGACAAGATTGTCTTAGAATAGAAGCTTTAAACTGCATATATTTGAGAACCCTAACCATTTAGCCCGTTTGACTAAAAATGAATCATTAATAAAAACCAATATGAATAAACATTTGCTTGCGCTCCTGTCAATCTTTGTAGTTGTGACCACGAATGCACAAAATATCACAGGATTTAAATCTGAAAATGTAAAAAAACAGTTAGATCTGGAAACAGCTTTCGAATCTCAAATAACTGCTGCTAATCTGGATTCCTGGATGAAGCGAATGGCTGCCCGCCCGCACTATGTGGGCACCGAATATGGGAAGGAAAATGCAGAATGGATGTTAAAGCAATTTAAATCCTGGGGGTATGATGCTCAAATTGAGACCTACCAGGTCCTTTTTCCTTATCCAAAAATTCGAATTCTGGAATTGACTGAACCTTCTGTCTATAAGGCAAAATTAAAGTCTGTCCCGGTTTCCGGTGATCCCTATACGGAACAGGGCGAAGAATTATTGCCCAGCTATAATGCATTTTCCAGGGATGGTGACGTTGAGGCAGAACTGGTATTTGTAAATTACGGGATTCCTAAAGATTATGAAGAACTGGAAAAACTTGGAATAGATGTAAAAGGGAAAATAGTTATCGCCAAATATTATGGATCCTGGCGTGGAATTAAACCTAAACTGGCTGCAGAAAAAGGAGCTATAGGATGCATCATATATTCCGATCCTGAAGACGATGGCTATGTACGTGGAGATGTTTATCCGAAAGGGGCATTTAAAAATAATACCGGAGTCCAAAGAGGATCTGTAATGGATATGCCGCTTTATCCGGGAGATGTCCTTACACCGGGTTATGGTGCCACAGAAGATGCAGACAGATTGGACAGAGAGGATGCTCCTACTATTACAAAAATACCTGTATTGCCTATTTCCTATGAAGATGCCACACCTTTACTGGAGGCTCTTCAAGGTCCGGTTGCTCCTGTTTCATGGCGAGGGGGATTACCGCTAACCTATCATATTGGACCCGGACCCGCAAAAGTTCATTTGAAACTGGAATTTGACTGGCAATTAAAGCCGGCATACAATGTGATAGCTACTCTTGCGGGTACTGAATTTCCGGATGAATGGATTTTACGTGGCAACCATCACGATGCATGGGTACACGGTGCTGCCGATCCTGTGAGTGGTATGGTAGCCTTAATGGAGGAAGCCCGGGTAGTTGGTGCACTCGCTAAAAAGGGTCAGCGACCAAAAAGAACCATTGTATTCTGTGCATGGGATGCTGAGGAACCTGGATTAATTGGCTCTACGGAATGGGTGGAACATCACATGGCAGAATTACAGAAAAAGGCCGTAGCTTATGTTAATACCGACGGGAACGGTAGAGGATTTTTTAATGCCGGTGGTTCACATACACTTCAGACCATGGTTGGCGAGGTAGCGGATGTAATAATGGATCCACAAAAAGGTGTTTCCATTAAGGAAAGAAGAATTGCTAAAGATCGGATAAATGGCGGGGACGACAAATTTGAACTTTATGCCCTGGGATCGGGATCGGATTACACCCCGTTTATACAGCATGCGGGCATTGCTTCCTTAAATTTAGGGTTTGGAGGGGAAAGCGCCGGTGGAGAATATCATACTATTTATGACACTTATTCCCATTATATACGTTTTAAAGATCCTGAATTTGCCTATGGTGCCGCATTAGCGAAAACAGCAGGTAGGATTGTATTACGCCTGGCCAATGCCGATGTTCTGCCCTTCTCTTTTGACCCCTGGCACAAGACGGTGTCAACCTACCTTGATGAGGTAATGAAATCCTCCGAAAGTATGAGGCTGGAAGTGGAAAAACATAATAAATTAATTGCGGATAACGCTTTCTACCTGGCCGCGGATCCAACTGAGCCCTTTATTGAACCCGGTAAAAAAGAAGCTATTCCCTTTCTGGATTTTACACCCCTGCAAAATAGTATGATGACCCTCGAAAGCACAATTGCCAGGTTCGATTCAATAAATTTTTATTCACTTCCGGACAGCAAACTTAAAGCATTGAATGAGTTACTAATGCATACAGAACTTGCTTTGACCGATGCTTCCGGATTACCCAGAAGATCATGGTACAAACATCAGATTTATGCGCCCGGTTTCTATACCGGTTATGGCGTAAAAACATTGCCCGGTGTGCGTGAAGCCATGGAGCAGAACGAGTGGACGGAAGCCGGGGAGCAAATCAAAAAATTAGCGCTTACGCTGGATAAATTAAATAATCATATTGAAGCACTTTGTTCCATTGCAAAGAATTGATAACAATTGTATAATCTAAACCAATAATTTTATAACAATGATCCCAAGAAGGTACTTCTTTTATTTTATCGCCCTCATTACCATAGGTTTAATGATTCATTCATGCAATCTAAAGTCCAAAAAACCTTTGGAAACCCCATTGACTTATGAACTGGATTCCATTTCTGCAATGACCATAGTAGATGCAAGTCAGGAGTATATTTCCCCAAAATTAGCAGATGGACTTAAATTGGACCTGTGGGCATCAGATTCCCTGGCTCCGGATCCAATTGCCATCGACATAGACGATGAAGGCAATATATATCTTACAAGAACCAACAGGCAAAAAAATTCTGAATTTGACATTCGCGGGCATCAGGACTGGATGACGGCTTCCATTAGTTTGCAAACAGTTGAAGACAGACGGGCTTTTTTGCATAAAACATTTGCCCCTGAATTAAGCGCGGAGAATGAATGGTTTCCTGATCTCAACAATGACAGTATTCACGACTGGAAGGATTTGACTGTTGAAAAAGATGAAATATGGAAACTGGAAGATACCAATAAGGATGGAGTTGCAGATATTTCCACTCGTATTCTGGAAGATTTTAATGAAGAAATTTCGGATGTTGCCGGTGCTTTATTAGTGCGGGATGAAGATATTTTTGTTGGGATAGGTCCTGATATGTGGCGGGTAGAGGATACCAACGGGGATGGCGTCATGGATAAAAAAACTTCCATTGCACATGGTTTCGCTGTACATATTGGATTTGGAGCTCATGGAATGTCCG
>JAHEBI010000275.1 GCA_024642325.1 Eudoraea sp.
TTTTATAATCCGCAATGGCAACAGAGTCCTGTAAATCTATTTTAGTTTCTGTTAAAACAGGCTGATCCACGACCGCGGCCTCCTCTTCAATTACCTGAGACTCTACTTTTGCCCGCTCTGCTTTTTGAGCCTCTAATTCCTCAGGCGTAGGTTGATTTTGGTAAAACCAAAAAATGAGAATGCCAAATATCAGCACGAAGCCAATGATGGAATTTATGTCTAGTTTCTTTTCTTCCATTTAACTTAATTTAAATACCAATCCATTATGAATTTAGCTTATGCCTGTGAACAGATAGTCCCAAATGGTTTGCAAATATATATCCAAATGTGGAGTTTATGCCAAACTGGCATTAGTTTGTTGTCTTTTGTGCAGCAAAACAGCCTTAACGAAGCCCACAAAAAGTGGATGTGGATTAGCGACGGTACTTTTATACTCCGGATGATATTGCACACCTATAAACCATGGATGTGAAGGCAATTCTATTATTTCCACCAAACCTGTATCCTTATTTATGCCTGAAGCCAGCATACCTGCTTTTTCCAATGCTTCTTTATAGTCATTGTTCAATTCATAGCGATGGCGGTGCCTCTCTGAAATAGAAGTTTTTCCATGATATACCTGATGCACGAGTGTACCTTCCAATATATCACAATCCCAGGCTCCCAGTCGCATGGTCCCCCCTTTATTGGTCACAGATTTTTGAGCTTCCATTAAACTAATAACAGGATAAGGTGTATTTTCATCCATCTCGGTCGAATTGGCCTCCTTTAATCCCAATACATTCCTCGCAAATTCAATTACTGCCATTTGCATCCCCAAACATATTCCTAAAAAAGGAATATTGTTTTCCCTTGCATAGCGAACAGCCTTGATTTTCCCTTCAATCCCTCTTTCACCAAAACCAGGGGCTACCAGAATACCCTGCAGGCCCTTCATTTTTTCTTCAAAGTTTTGTGCTGTTATGTACTCCGAGTGTATAGATCTGATATTCACTTTTACCTCATTCATTGCACCTGCATGAATAAATGATTCCAGTATGGATTTGTAGGAATCCTGTAATTCTACATATTTTCCTATAAGCCCAATAGTTACTTCAGATTTAGGGTGTTTATGTCTGTCAAGGAATTCCATCCACTGATCCAGATCAGGTTCTGTATTATCCGGTAAGCCAAGTTTTTTAAGCGCCACAGTATCCAAACCTTCCTCCCGCATCATCACGGGCACATCATAAATAGTTGATGCATCTATTGACTGTATTACAGCCTCTTTCTTAACATTACAGAACAATGCCAGTTTTTGTTTGATGTCATCCGAGATTTCATGCTCTGTGCGGCATACCAGAATATCTGCCATTATTCCGCTCTCCATCAAAGTTTTTACAGAGTGCTGTGTTGGCTTGGTTTTTAATTCTCCCGCTGCCGAAAGGTAAGGGACCAACGTAAGATGAACGACAATGGCGTTGTTATCACCGAGCTCCCAAAGTAATTGCCTAACTGCTTCTATATAGGGCAGTGATTCAATATCCCCTACCGTACCCCCTATTTCGGTAATAACAATATCATATTCACCGCTGTTTCCAAGTATTTGAATCCGCTCCTTAATTTCATTGGTAATATGCGGGACAACCTGTACTGTTTTGCCTAAAAATTCACCGCGGCGTTCTTTTTCAATAACGCTTTGATATATTCTCCCCGTAGTAACATTATTGGCCTGAGAGGTCTTTACATTTAAAAACCGTTCATAGTGCCCAAGATCCAGGTCGGTTTCGGCTCCATCATCTGTAACATAGCACTCCCCGTGTTCATAAGGGTTCAGGGTACCTGGATCCACATTAATATATGGATCTAATTTTTGTATGGTTGTTTTATAACCCCTGGCTTGCAGAAGTTTAGCTAAGGAAGCTGCAATGATTCCTTTTCCAAGTGAAGAAGTAACCCCTCCCGTAACGAAAACATATTTAGTATCTGGCATATTGCACTTCTATGTTACGGGATTCAAAGATACAAAATGCATCTAGAAATCATCGGGTATCCAGAGGAAATTCTTGCCTAATTTTTCTAATCAGACCTTCCATCCCGTTTATTTTGATCTCAAGAATGGCTTTCATTTGGTCACCCAGTTTACCTTCCGGAAAACCATTTCGTCGAAACCAGATTAAATAAGCTTCAGGTAATTCAAGCAAATAACGGCCTTTATACCTGCCATAAGGCATTTTATAATGCGCCAGTTCTATAAGTTTTTTTCTGTCGGGAATCTGTTCCATTTTTAAATCTAAATAAATTATCTTTAGTACCCTATAAATGATAGAAAATGAAACGAAGAACATTTATCGGATCATCTGTTGCGGCATCTGCTGGTTTACTTGCTACTTCTACTGCAAAAGCCATGACCACTCAGAAACCGGAATCCACTGAGCTTAAAGGAAATATCAACCATAGTGTATGTTACTGGTGTTATAATTCAATCCCTTTAGAGACTTTTTTACAGAATTTACAGTCCCTGGGAATTAAGGCTATTGACCTGGTAGGCCCCGATGAATGGCCACTGCTTAAAAAATATAATATCCACGCTTCCATGTGCTGGGGAGCCGGATTAGGCATTGAAGATGGCTGGTGCGAACCAAAATTTCATGAAGCTCTCATTAAAGATTATCTGGAAATTATCCCAAAAGTTGCGGAGGCGGGCTACACCAACCTTATTTGTTTCAGCGGAAACAGAAGGGGAATGGATGATATGGTTGGTCTTAAAAATTGCGCGGAAGGATTAAAACAAATTATGCCCATCGCCGAAAAACATGGCGTAATTATTCAAATGGAATTACTCAATTCCAAGGTGAACCACAAAGATTATATGTGTGACCATGCCGAATGGGGGGTAACATTGTGCAAGGAAATAGGCTCTGATAATTTTAAACTGCTTTATGACATTTACCATATGCAGATTATGGAGGGTGATATTATCCGGACGATCAGGGATTACAATGAATATTTCGGACACTATCATACAGGAGGTAACCCGGGCAGACATGAAATTAATGAAACACAGGAATTATATTATCCGGCAATCATGCAGGCTATATTAGATACAGGATTTAAGGGTCATGTGGCCCAGGAGTTTATCCCCACCTGGGAGGACAAAATTGCCGCGCTAAAAGAGGGAGTTACAATTTGTGACGTATAGGCCATTAAAGCAAATGAATGCCCAGTCCTAATTTCTCAGGGCATCTTTTATTTTCTGATTCCAGGATAACTGTTGGTCAACATTCCTGGAGTAGTTGGTTTCCTGGTCATACAGTTGTTGAAATTCTGCAAGCTCCCTGTTTATATGACGATAGATGGTTTTCACCTCCGCTTTTACATTTTTAGTAAAAATGGTGGTGTCCATAATTTTACGCATTTTTCTCGCAAACAATTCGGAGATGTCAAAATGTAACTGTTCGTGACTGAGAATTACCTCATCACATATTTTTGGCTGATACCAGGATCTATTCGGGTAAAAATAAGTACTTACCACATAATCCAATACATATTTTCCATTGGCTTCCGTCGTAGAAAACTGATAGCTCAATCCACTTGCCGTAGTGGCAGCTACCATAGATCCCTCAACAGGTTGGGCTTTGAAATTTGTCCAGTTCAGACTTACTTCTGGTTGCCAGAGGATGGACTCTTCTTCCTGAGAGAAGGAGGTTAAGTACCATAAGAATACAGGCAGGAGGCATATGAATCTCAGAGATCCCAATAAAATACTATTTCCTTTTTAATATCTGCATGAAGACTCAACAATACCGGGCAGGTTCTTGCAGTATGTTCCAGAATCTTTTTTTGCTTTTCCTTAGTCAGGGCCGGCAAGTGCATATGGATATCAATCTGAGATATCCTTCTTGGATCTGCCGCCATATGTTTGGTCACCTCTGCCACAGAATTTGTAAGATCAACCTCCATATCCCTGGCCTTAATGCCCATCATTGTCAGCATACAACTAGCCAGGGCGGTAGCCACAGTATCAGTAGGTGAAAAGGCCTGTCCAAGGCCATTATTATCGACCGGTGCATCTGTTATGATTTCAACTCCAGAGCGCAGGTGTACACACCTGGTCCTCAATTCTCCGGTATAGGTAACTTTAGACGTCATGGCTCGGGTGCAACCTGTATTATTCGCATATCCTGGTACATCATAATATAGGAGGCTGTATTGTAATATCCGGAAGATAATTCATTTTCATAATCAAATTTATTCCCACAATACTCGGTAACCCCAATGATACTTGAGGCCTCAAATAAATTAAGCTTATAGGCCAGTTTTAAA
>JAHEBI010000276.1 GCA_024642325.1 Eudoraea sp.
TCTTTACCCAGGTAATTATCAATCCTGTAAATCTGGGATTCAAGAAAATATTTTTGCAGGCCGGCGTTAAGATTTTTGGCGGATTCATAACTATACCCAAATGGTTTTTCTACAATAATTCTTTTCCAGCCCTTGGTCTCGTTTGCCAGTTCCTTTTCAGCGAGGTTCATAGCTATAGCCTCATAAATATTTGGAGGAGTCGACAGATAAAACATAAAATTGTTATCCGTTCCATACGTTTCGTTAAGTAGTGCAATACGATCCCTTAAATTACTGTAGTCCGAATCGTAATCCTGTCCAATATCAGTATAAAAGATCTTATCGGCAAAGGCCTTTATATAGCTTTCGTCATGACCATCAAGCAATTCCCTTAAATACTTGCTCCGGGTAACTACCTTCTCCCTGAATTCGTGATCACTTAAAACACTTCTGCTGGTTCCCAATACAACAAAATTTTCTGCAAGGTAGTTTCCTTTGTAAAGGTCAAACAATGCAGGAATAAGTTTTCTTGCCGTAAGATCACCTGAGGCACCAAAAATAATCAGCATTTGATTTTCTACTTTACTCATTAACAGTTTTGTTAGTTATTTAGGAGTTTATACTATGGGAGAAATTGTCTCTAGGTCCTAAATTCGATATTTTAAATTATTTTTGAATCTCGCCTTTGGCTAAGATAAAATTTATTTGCTTCTCGCACAGAAGAAATGTATGCTATCAACCTTGAGTCGAAAAAACATTTAAACCATACTTATGGAAAATAATACATATGATTTTGGATTGATTGGCCTGGGGGTTATGGGTCGCAATTTTATTTTAAATGTCGCAGACCATAATTACAAGGCTTTTGGTTATGACCTTGATCCGGAAAAAGTAAATGCTTTGATTAAAGAAGGGGGGAATCAGGAAAAGGTAAGCGCGTCTGTTGAAATAACCACTTTTATTTCAGCTCTGTCACTGCCTCGTAAAATAATGTTGTTGGTGCCAGCGGGAAAGGCTGTAGATGCCGTCATTGAAAGTTTGCTCCCCCATTTATCTAAAGATGATATTATTATCGACGGGGGTAATTCGTTTTTTACAGATACAGACAGAAGAGAAACTTATTTGCAGTCTAAAGGCATTTACTTTTTTGGTGCAGGTGTTTCCGGGGGCGCAGAAGGAGCCAGAAATGGTCCGAGCATTATGCCAGGGGGGTCCAGGATGGCCTATAAGGAAGTACAACCCATATTTGAAGCTGTGGCTGCCAAATTTAATAATGAACCCTGTGTGGCCTATCTGGGCCCCAAATCGGCAGGCAATTATGTGAAAATGGTACATAATGGAATAGAATATGGATTAATGCAATTAACGGCCGAATTTTATGATTTGCTAAAAAAGGGAGGTCAACTAAATAATAATGAATTACATCAGGTATTCACTGAATGGAATAAAGGGGACCTGCAATCCTTTTTAGTGGAGATAAGCGCACAAATATTTGAGAAAAAGGATCCTTTGGGCCATGGTCAGTTAGTGGATAAAATTTTAGACAAAGCCAAACAAAAAGGCACGGGTAAATGGACTTCTCAAAATGCAATGGATATAGGAATACCAGTTCCCACAATAGATATAGCGGTAAGCATGCGGGAGATCTCCTCTCTTAAAGAGGAAAGGATGTTAGCGTCAAAGAAGTATGGTCGAGGTAAAACAGACTTAATAGAAAAGGAAAAGCTAATTACAAAAGCAGGAAAAGCACTGTATTTTGCTTTCATAATAACCTATGCCCAAGGTATGCACCAGTTAAGAGCGGCTTCCAATGAATATGGGTATGCGCTAAGTCTGTCCGGTATTGCCAAAATTTGGCGGGCAGGATGTATTATCAGGGCAGCGCTGCTCGAAGATATTGCCAGGGTATTTGAGGAGGATAATGAATTGGCTAATCTACTTTTGGCGCCAACTTTTTCAGAAAAAATACTGGAATCTGTAGGAGCTGCGAGGGAATTGGTTACCTATGCAGCCCATAATGGTATTCCCATGCCCGGATTGTTTAACTCACTTAGTTATTTTGACGCCTATACATCTGAACAACTACCATTAAACCTTATTCAGGCTCAAAGGGATTATTTTGGATCACATACCTATGAACGAACAGACAAGGAAGGAATTTTCCATACAGACTGGAGCTAGTTTTATCAAAAAAGTCCAAATATCCCGAAAGTGACTGAAGATTATAATATAAATCCGGTAAAGACAATCATTGTGAAAATATACTTTGAAAATTTGATCCAACTTTAGCTTTAAAATGAAATATCAGTTATTTAAATCATTGCACCCATATTTATTCCTGTTTGTAATTTGGAATGGAATAGCCCAAAGCAAGCCCTTATACATTCAGGACATTACCGGTATGCATGCTGTAATCCCGGGTGAAATTTGGTTATCGCATGAACATCTACTGGTAGATTTTATAGGTGCAGATAGTATTAATCCCAGTTCCTGGAATCATGAAGATATCATTGAACAAGTACTCCCTTTTTTGGAAGAACTTCAAAAGTTTGATGTAAAATACTTTGTTGATGCCACTCCACAATACCTGGGTCGGGATGTACTCCTCCTAAAAGAGTTTACCGAGAGAACGGGGATAAATATTATTACCAACACGGGACTTTACGGGGCTCAGAATAACAAGTTTATCCCCGGTTTTGCCGAAAAAAGTACGGCTGAAGAACTTGCACTTCAATGGCTTAAGGAATTTAAAGAAGGAATTAATGGCACTAACTTAAAACCGGGATTTATAAAGATAAGTGTGGATAATGCAGATTCCCTTAGTCCAATGCACCGGAAGTTGGTTGAAGCCGCGGCCCTATGTCATTTAAAAAGTGGATTGACAATTGCCTCACATACAGGTAAGGCAGAGGCTTTATGGCCGCAATTGGAGATTCTCTCTGAATATGGCGTTTCGCCAAATGCCTTTATTTGGGTACATGCACAGGCTGAAGACCAGGAAACCAATTTTCAAAAAGCTGCCGAAATGGGATGTTGGATAAGTCTTGATGGATTAGGCTGGGAACTAGACAAACATGTTGATAAACTGATATATGCGAAAAGAAATGGTTTTCTAAATCAAATTCTGATTTCGCACGATGCGGGTTGGTATGACCCTCAGAAAGATGTTCAAAAAATTCAACCCTATACCCCCATTTTCAAAACCCTTCTCCCATTGCTGAGATCAAAAGGATTTACCGAGGATGAAATTACCCTTCTTATTTCGGTTAATCCTTCACGGGCCTATGCTATCAATAAAAGAATGATAAATTCTATGAGGGAAAATCCATAAATAGCTAATTTATGCCATTGAGCATATTAATCCTTCGACCTATTTGCTCAAATACATCTTGCGCTTAGAATACAGTTCGTAAAACTGATCATCCTTCAAACTGTCTATAAACAATATGCTTTCCCCCGTACTCTTCATTTCCGGCCCCAGGTTTTTATTCACATTCGGAAATTTATTAAATGAAAAAACGGGTTGTTTAATGGCAAAGCCTTCCAGCTTTGGATTAAAGTTAAAATCACTTATCTTTTTTTCCCCCAGCATTACCTTGGTTGCATAATTAACATAGGGTTCTCCATATGCCTTTGAAATAAAAGGAACAGTCCGGGATGCTCTTGGATTGGCCTCTATGATATAAACCAAATCATCCTTGATAGCAAACTGAATATTAATTAAACCCACTGTATTTAAGGCCAGGGCAATTTTTTTTGTATGATCCTTAATTTGTTGCATTACAAATTCACCCAGGTTAAATGGTGGCAGGGTGGCATTTGAATCCCCTGAATGTATTCCACAGGGTTCTATATGTTCCATTATTCCAATAATATAAACATCCTTGCCATCACAGATTGCATCAGCCTCGGCTTCTATGGCACCATCCAAGTAATGATCCAGTAAAAGTTTATTGTTGGGTATTTTGCGCAGCAGATCTACGACATGTTCTTCCAGTTCTTCCTTATTTATCACAATTTTCATTCCCTGCCCGCCCAGTACATAGGAAGGCCTTACCAATAAAGGGAAATCAAGAACATCTGCTAATTCCAGGGCTTCTTCAGCGCTTTCCGCAGCTCCAAATTCTGGATAGGGAATATTATTTTCCTGCAATAATTTGGAAAAGCTTCCCCTGTCCTCGGCCAGGTCTAAAGACTTGAAACTGGTGCCTATAATTTTTATTCCGTATTTATCTAACTTTTCTGCTAATTTAAGAGCAGTCTGTCCACCTAGTTGAACAATCACCCCTTCAGGTTTTTCATGAAGGATAATGTCATA
>JAHEBI010000277.1 GCA_024642325.1 Eudoraea sp.
TCATTATCAATTTCCTGTGCGCTAATAAGACCAACACTTATTAAAAACATGGATACAAAACATAACTTTTTCATCCCTGAATGTCCCTTCGTTTAAATATAATCACACCAATTAACATAATAAATACAGTATAACTCAATAGTAGTAAATTCTTAAAATAAATCGTGGCATACGGTATTTTATAGTAGAAAAAATACTGCCAGCTATCGGTCAACTTAGAAAAAAATAATTCATTGAGTATTTCATTTTGAAAATCGATCTTTAACAGCAGATTACTGCATATCAAAAAAATTGCAGAAACGATCCAGGTTTTCGTGGCATCCTTTAAAATAACCGCCAGGGTCAGACTCACCACCGAAAAGAACACCATAGAATTAACACCTGATAAAAAGGCCAATATAAGCCGGTTAAAAGCATCATCTGATTTAAAAAAATTCAATCCATCCAAATACACAACCAGGTCACCGCGACCAAAAATCCAGTATGAGACCAAAAATGTACTAACTGCCAGCAGGAGTACGATAAAAATTGTAAAAGCTATGGAAACAACATATTTACTCAAAATAAAATTCAACTTACTTACCGGTTGAAGCATTACTGTTTCAATAGTTTTGTCTTTATATTCGGATGTAAGGAATCCGGATATAATAATCATAAGTATTAGGGGAATATGAAACCACAATGAATTAAGAATAAGGTAAATAATTAAGTTTCCATTCAAAAGATTGCCTTTGAATTCAAAAGAATCCTTGAGATTATCTAATAATAGGTCTATTATTCCTGCACCCTGATAATATGCACTTACAATAACAAAGCCCTCAATAATAAGAATGGCAGCAAGGGCATAAAGTGTTTTACTTTGCTTGCGAATTTTATAAATTTCTGCACCTACTAATGATATCATATTATTCGGGGCCAAAAAGTGCTTTTAAATCTGTTTGAGGAATACAGGAGCTAACTTCCATCCCTTCTTCAATCAATTCCTTTAAAACCTCGGAAATACCGATATTTTTAGAAGATACAAGAGCTGATTTATCTAAAATTACAGCGTTAACCTTTTTCATTACCTCAGACCTTTCCAGGTTCTTCCCCACAATTTTATAGGTTGTAACACTTTCCTCAAGTAATTGTGCAGCAGCTCCAGACTTTATTATTTCTCCCTTGTTAAGAATATACAGGGTATCACACAGATCAGTTAATTCGCTAATAATGTGTGATGAGATAATTACGGTTATTTGTTTTTTGCCGCTTAGTTCTTTGATTAATTCATGCAATGCAAAGATTCCCATAGGATCCAAACCAGAAAAAGGTTCATCTAATACAATACAAGCCGGGTTGTTCAATAAAGCGACAGCCAGTCCCAGGCGCTGTTTCATCCCAAGGGAATAATTATTTACTGCATCTGTTCTGGCCGTCGAAAGGCCCACCTGCTGCATAGATTGGTGGAACAATTCTTTCGTAAGTTTTAAACCCTGAATCTGGGCAAAAACCTTTAAATTTTCATAGGCAGAAAGATATCCGTATAAAGCAGGTTTCTCTACTATTCCCCCGATGGGTTTAATTCCATGTGAGTCAATTTCTATACGTCCACTATCTTGTTTAATAAGGCCTAGCAAGATGCGAAATAAAGTGGTCTTACCGGTGCCATTTGCCCCGATAAGACCATAGATTTTGCCTGTATGGCATTCTATCGTCACATTCTTCAGAACTTCAAGCGAACCATAGGATTTGTAAATATTCCGGGCTCTAAGCATCATATGGCCCTTTCAAGATGTAGCCTTCTGAAGTCAAATTTGGAGACATATACCTTTTCAAGAAATGTTCTTTCCCAAAAATAATTTCGAAATAAAAATAACGGGTCGTGAATCATAAAATAGGGAATATAATGGTACCATTTTATTCCTTTGGATGTAAAATAATTAGTTATTTCAGTTCCATAACCTAATTCTTCCGCTGCAACAATTGCCGCATTGCGCTGACATTTAGAACCCAGATACATGTCTGCAATTTTGGAATTAAATCCATGAACAAAAAAAAGATCTTTTGCCCTTTTGTAATTTTGAAATCTAGACCAGCCGTCCATAATCACCAGGAATATATGAACAAATGAAAAAAGGAAACAACCAAGCCAAAAAGCCACCCAAAAAAGTGAAAATTGTTCCAAAGACCCCTGAAATTTTACCCAGTAAAACCACGATTCCAAAATAAATAACAATAAAGACCAATACAATAGTTTTCCCACCCGAAAATAGGAAACCAGTACTGGAGGCTGAGAAGGTAGATCTAAATGGTGCACGGGCAAATATAAATAAATTTCGAACAATTCAAATTTATGGGTTTGGCTTTTTGCAGCTTTGCAATCAAACTGCCAGGAATACCCCAAAACGTTGATTGTTTAGTGAATATTAAAGCTTCGATAAAATTTAAAGTCAACCACTGTTTGAATATGGGGTATAATACAATAAAGAACAATAGTGCCTTATGTTACTTTTTTAGGAAAGCGCTTATTTTGAGCAAACTATTTTTTGTACATTGATACAGACATAAACTTAACAAAATGGAAATGGATGGATTATTAGATTTATTAGACAGCCCAATAGGCAAACAATTTATAAGTGGTGTGGCCGGTCAGACGGGACAGCCTGAAAATAAGACCACAGATATAATGAGTATGGCGATGCCTTTATTGCTTGGCGCTATGAAAAAAAATGCCGCCACACCTGAGGGGGCTCAAGGGTTAATGAATGCTTTATCATCCAAACATGACGGAAGTATCCTTGATGATCTTGGAAGCCTTTTTGGAGGTGGTGTGGATCAATCGGTCATGGATGACGGAGCCGGTATTTTAGGTCACGTTTTTGGTGATAAACAGGCCAACGTTGAGAACGCTTTGAGCCAACGATCAGGGTTAGATACTGATTCCATTGCTAAAATTTTAAAAATTGCAGCACCAATTGTAATGGGTATTTTAGCCAAACAATTGGCTCAAAAGAAGGTTAGTGATGCCAGTGGCATGGATAGCCTTTTAGGAAGTATGCTTGGGGGCCAGCCTGAGCAAAACCAAAGTCTTCTTACCACCCTTCTGGATGCAGACGGTGATGGCAATATGCTGGACGATGTAGCTGGTATGGTTATGGGAAGTTCAAAAAAGAAAGGCGGTATTGGAGGTTTATTTGGCAGCCTTTTCCGGTAAGTAATCTCAGACAAATTAATTAACAAAACCATTTGATAAAGCAAATGGTTTTTTTTGTACTTTATTACTTCAATTTAAGCTACATGTTATTAAAAGTTCTATTTAGAAGTGTTTCATTATTCCTGCTTGTACTAGTAATTATCCAATGTTCAGGTTCTAAAAAGAGTATGAATATTTCCGGGGAGGAGGAAAAGTTATTTAATCAAAATACAGTAGATACCGTTGCAATTAAAAATGACAGTCTGGAATATGAAATAATAATTATGGAAGTGGGTTTTGCCACCTGGCTCCAAACTATGGCCAAGCCAAAGGGGTATTATTCCCAGCCATTTATGGAAAACAGGAATAAAATTTATGTTATGAACTGGAATCAGCGCGTTTTAGATCCTTTTAAGTACGATCCTAATTTATATGAGTTGCAAATCAACTATGACCCTAATGTTGATTATGGCTATGATGTGAACTATAAACTTTATAATTATTTTATTTATTTTCAACGCAAATACAATCAAAGGCTTGGACCATTTGTACCTAGAATTAATTGAATATATTTGCGTCGATTTTATTTATTATGGATAAACTTAAAAAACGCTGGGGCGTAAATTCCAATTTTCAATTAATCATTATTTTCATTGTATTTTCAATTACCGGATCGGCTGCAGTATTTATGGCAAGACCAATTCTTGCATGGATAGGTCTGGAAAGAGGGAATTTGCCCGATGTGTGGTGGAGCGTCTGGTTATACTGGACCCTGAGAATACTTGTTATCTTCCCGTGCTACCAAATTCTTTTGGTTGTGTTTGGATTTCTTTTTGGGCAATTTAAATTTTTCTGGAACTTTGAAAAAAAAATGTTGAACAGAATCGGATTGGGTTTTCTTTTTAAATAAATTAATTTTTCCTTAACTCAAATTGATTGTTTTATTTGATTAATTTGTACTGTGTTGAATAAAAACATATCGCTTTCCATAATATCATTGGTGCTAATTGTTTTTTTAGCAATTCCAACGGTTGTAAAACTGTTGCATGCATCACATCATTTATCGGTTAGCTGTGACCGCACTTTTAAGTCCCATATTCAT
>JAHEBI010000278.1 GCA_024642325.1 Eudoraea sp.
TGAGACTATCCCCTTTTGGATAATCCCAGCTTAAGAGATAGAGTCCCATGCAATTGCCATAAGCAAGAGCATCTGTGGTAAAACGGGTATTGGTGGCTACCCAACAGGCATCGGGTTCTTTCGTACCCGAATTAAATTTATAGCCTGCTTTTTTAACATCCTGATATCTGGAATAAATATACAGGGGGACTTTAACATTGCAATTGCGACCCTGTTCTCCATGAAATTTACATTCTATAATAATGATCGATCCGTTTTTTTCTGCAATCACATCTATTTCATGGCCTACACATTTCCCTGGAACAGTTTTGCCAACCTGTGTTTTATATCCGGCATACATCAAAATAGCACTTAAAAACTTTTCAAAAGGGAAGCCTGTAGGGCCCAGTTCATAAATAGCTTTTTTAAGTTTATACTTGGAAGCGAATACAGGCTTGTTCCGTCTTAAGAAACTAAATGCTCTATTATATACTTCTTTGGTCGTGATTCCATCGTATAATTCTTGTTTTACAAGTGTCAAAATTTGTGTAATCAAGTCACTGTCTGCACCACTCCGTTTAAGAGAAGAGCGTAACTTATCCTCTGAGAATAACACTTTGTCACCCGATGCCTTAACAATATATATATCTTCTTTTTCCATTATTTCCTATAGCTGAATGAGGGACACCAATACATGAGTAAAATATTAAACCTTGCCTGATTTATCAAAAAAGTCCGTAACCATGGCTTTCAACTGATTTTCAGTCATACTATCTGCTTTATTTACAGCCTTAACTTTCAACGCAAGGGTTTTGTAATTTTCATTTAACTCCTTAAAAAATTTGGTATTGGTATCTCCCGGTCCTAAAATCACTATAACATCTGCATCATTTATTGTATTTGCCACTTCCTTAAAAAACAATTTTAATTGGTGTTTCTCCCTTTCCAGGTATTTGCTGTCCTGCACCACATCCTGAGGACCCCATCTTGACCTGGAGGGTGACCCTCCCTTCGGGTGATAGAATTCCAATTCCGAAGTAATGGTGTTGAATCTAATATTATCATTTTTTAAGGTTACCAAATGGGCCTTTTCTTTATCTAACCAAATTCCTATTTTCTTCATGGTTCTTATATTGTGAATTAGTATCGAATGTGAGTAACAGAATTAGTATGACCATGTACAACTAAATCCATTCCATCATTTTTTATATGATGTGAATCAGTTGGTATATGGGAGAATAAGAAAGGGTATATTAATATTAAAGCTTACCTTTTCTATGACCGGTTCACGCGTTAATTTCTCTAAAAATCCATGCTGATAATGAATCATTGCCAGCATATCTATCCCCAATTCGTCAATAAAATCCGTTATTGCTATTGTTTTATTGGCAAAGTCCGGCATCCAGTGAATAGAATGCCTTATATTTCCCAGATACGTTCTAAGGGTATGTAAGTTAGATTTCTGTAGCCGGCTAAGTCTTTCTTCCTCATTTATATGAAGAATACAAACCGACGAATCACAATTTGAAGCAAAAGTTAAAAGAGGCTGCAGAACTTTAGCATTGTAATTCTTTTTGTAATCCGTTGCAAACGTAATCTGTTTAGGCAACAAAAATTCCTTCTCCTCCGGGATAGTTAATATTGGACAATCCTTTATGCTGTTTATGGCTTTGATTACATTACTACCTAAAAATATGGATTTAGCCCCGGTCTTCCCTTTATTTCCCATTATTATTAAATCTGCATTAGTCTCTGTAATGGCCTTCTGTAGAGCATCAATTAAATTTTCATTTTTGGAATGAATACCAAAATGGTGTTTACTGTTCCCGGAATCAAGATTAATTTTGTGTAAAAATGCGTATAAACCCTCCAGAGATTCTTCACCAAGTTGTTGCAATAAGCTTAAATTTCGACCTGCAGCCATACAATTACTTTTGAGCGGGGTATGTTCGGTATAAGCATTTAGGATATGGAATGAGCAATTCTGATTTTTAAACAGTTGTGTAGCGTAAAAAAGCGCATTATAGGCATTGTTCGAAAAATCCGTGGCAACAAGAATATTTCTCATTAAATTTTCTGATTTATATTATGGAATAACCATGAAAGGAATGCTAACATGAAACCCTATTTTCTTAATAACGGGCTCTATAAAAAGACTTTCAAGAAAAGTGTGTTTATTCTGGATCATCGCTAAAATATTCATCTTGTTTTTTAGCTGAAAATTATTTATTCCCGATATTATTTCCTGACTTGGCAGGTCATGGAATGTATGTGGGATATTTTTCAATATCTCTTCCAATTTAGACTTATTTTGTGACTGATTTTCAGTTAGGTCATAGCCACTGGATATGTGAATTACCTCAATACGGGATTTATGTTGTTCGGATATGTAAAGTAAAACCTTTAGTTGTTCTTTTGTATACTCAACTTCATAATCGGTTGGGAAAAGAATTTCTTTTGGTTTTTCATATTTAAATTCTGCAGGAATTGCAATTACAGGGCAAATGGCTTTCTTAATAACATGCACTGTATGTGTGCCCAGGAAAATTTCTTTGGCACCGGTTGCACCCTGAGTACCCATTATAACCATATCGGCTTCTTCATTGGCCACCATTGCAGACACTTCATCTACCAGAATATTGAATGCGGAATGTGTTATTAAGGTATGTTTTGGATTCTTAAACTGCTTTTTAAGTCGTTTTTGAAGTTCTTCCAGTTGATTTATGGATTCTGACTGATAGATGTCCCCCAAACCAATTTGTCCGGGACTGTGCAGCAGATATTCTGTTTGGTAAATGGCCGGAGTATAGGTATTCACAATATAAAAAGTTGCCTCTTCATCCTTTAATAGGTTCATAGCATAAGAGATCGCATTATATGAATTATCGGAAAAATCGGTGGGAAGAATTATTTTTTTCATCAGTACGTATTTTAATGGTTAACGGAACAGATTCTGCAACACTAAAAATGGTATTTTTATATGCAAACCTATTTTTTCAATCGTGGATTGATGCAACATTTGTTCCAGATGTGAGTGCCTTGAATTGACCATAACCAACAGGTCTATTTCTTTATGCACAATATATTTTGTGATGGCAATGGTTTTATCCTTTTCATCCGATGTTTCAAAAAACAGGTTGGCCTTGTATAAACACTCTTTTAAAAATGTCATATTGTCTTCCTGCCGGAGTGAAAGTTTCTTATTGGCATCTATATAAAGCATATGAATAGTTGACCTGAATGAGCCCGTTAGTTCACATATTAGTTTTAATTCCCTCCTTTTATAAGGAACCAGATAATCTGAAGGAAACAAAAGTTCTTTTGGCGGATGGTATTTGTAATTTTCAGGAATAGCCAGTACAGGGCATTGTACGTATTTCAAAACCTGGATGGTATTACTGCCAAAAGTTATTGTCCGGTCATTGGTCTCTCCCCGGGTTCCCATTACCACCATATCGGCGTTTTCCAGATTGATAAGATCATTAACCTCATCTGTAAGTGTTCCGAATGCGCTAATTGCCTTGATTTTATGTCTGGGATTAGGCGAATATTCATTTATATCTTTGATTATTTTTTTCAGTTCCCTTTCAGATTTCTGATACGTTTTATCCTTCAGCTCATCCAGCAAACTTCTCTTGACTTCCTGGTTTTGCCGATATACTTCATCTGCATAGGCATGTAAAATAAAGATATCACACCTGGTGTATTTAAATAGTTGACAGGCATATTTGAGTGCATTGAATGCATTTTTAGAAAAATCCGTGGGCACTACAACTTTTCTCATAACCTGTTTATCTTAAGAAGCACACTAAAATTAAAACTTAGGAAGACAGGAAACCATGACATTAATCAGTTACTGAACTCTATAATTTTTCTAAATTAGCAGCACTAATACAAAAAAATATGAAACAAAATTTCGGGAATTTAATAGCCGGACAAACTCCTGTTCTTGTCGATTTTCATGCTGATTGGTGCGGCCCCTGTAAAATGCTGGCACCCATCCTTAAACAGGTAAAAGAAGAATTGGGTGATACTATTAAAATTATAAAGATAGATGTAGATAAAAACCAGTCTATAGCTTCTAAATATCAGGTCAGGGGAGTTCCTACCATGTTATTGTTCAAGGACAAAAAACAACTTTGGAGACAATCAGGCGTTTTGCCAAAAGAGGAAATCATTCGAATTATTGAATCTTATAACTAAGTTTGTCCCGGCCTTTAAAATTCTGTGCTTTAATTTCATTTTTCCGTCAGCAAAAATATCTGCTGGAGACGGCCTTTTCTACTCACAATT
>JAHEBI010000279.1 GCA_024642325.1 Eudoraea sp.
ACATTTCGTCATAAAATCCAGTGGTTTCGTATTTGGTAAAATCTACTTTGGCCATGTCAAGGGTTTTGTTTGTTGCATTATTAAAACACAGGTATCAAAATTTAAATATTCTTTCGCTATGCACATTACATCCGCAAGTATGAGTTTTAAAATATAATAATTAATTATTAAGCTATCAGCTTGTAACCTAATAATAATTGAAAGAATTGAGGAGTTTTCAAATTTTGGATACTGTATTTTTGACTTTAGCAACAAGATGCATGAAAAAATCAATAAACTATGCTACCTGGGTAGCAGTCTTTAGAAATTTAACACTAAATACGTATGCCATCGCATCAACTAACCATTTAATCCAGGAAGAAAACTATTTTGCGAAAATTATATCGTAAAGTTGCCCTGCCAAGAGGAATTGAAAATAAAAACTGAAGGATGCAAAAAACCATCAAGGAGCTCATAGACGGACAGTCGCTGTCTAAACTGCAATATGTAACCTTTTTTGTTTGCTTTATCATGAATATCCTGGATGGGATGGATGTCATGGTTATCTCCTATAGCGCCTCCACAATTGCCAAATCCTGGGAAGTGAGTCCGGAAGCATTAGGTATTGTTTTTAGCTCGGGACTCTTTGGAATGATGATAGGTGCAATGTTTTTGGCGCCTTTTGCAGATCAGATCGGAAGGAAGAAAATGATTCTGATCAGTGCTTTACTGATGGGTGTCAGTATGCTTTTGACAGCCTGGACCCAAACAGTTCCCCAATTGATATGCCTGCGGTTTGTGAGTGGTATTGGCATAGGAAGCATGTTGGCTAGTACCGCGGCATTGACAGCAGAGTATGCGCCTGACCGTAAAAGGGATTTTTGGGTCAGTTTTGTGCTGTCTGGCTATCCGGTAGGAGCAGTGTTATCCGGAATGGTATCGGCAAGTATTATGCCTGCAAATGGATGGCCTATATTGTTCAAACTTGCCGGACTCGCCTCTTTTATCACCTTACCTCTTATTTACTTTTCACTGTCCGAGTCAATTTATTATTACCTGAAAAAACAACCCAAGGATGCATTTCACAGGGTAAATGCTATTTTAGGAAAAATGGGGCATGGGGTATTGGAACGACTCCCAAAACGGGAGGTGAAATCTTCAGGTATTCCGGTGAATAAGCTACTCAAAAAAGAATACAGGATACCTACCTTTCAGCTATGGACAGCCCTATTCATGGCATTTGGATGCTTGTACTTTCTAATAAGCTGGATACCAAAGTTGGCAGAGGCTACGGGACTTTCGATATCATTGGCCATTTATGCCGGAACTGTTTTTAATGTGGGGGCCTTTTTTGGGATCATTACCCAGGGCTATTTTTCTTCACAATTGGGATTAAGGAGGACAGTGGCCTTTTTCCTGGTGGCAACGGCCATATTGATGGCAATATTTAAATTGTTTATTGGCTCCGGCGCCTTACTTTTCGTAATTGGCTTACTGGGTTTTACCCTGCAAGGTGGCTTTGTGGGGTTGTATGCGGTTGCTGCAAGGATATATCCCACAGAGTTCAGGACTACCGGGCTGGGCTGGGCCATTGGTATTGGGAGACTCGGTGGTGTAATTGGTCCGGCAGTTGGGGGTGTTCTTATAGGTATGGGGTTATCGATGGCTGCCAATTTTATGATTTTTGCCATCCCTGCCTTTCTTGCAGGAGTGGCAACTCTTTACCTGTCTTCAAAAAAAATATCCTGAAACAAAATTCAGCAGCGTTTTTACAGGGAATAGGATGTTGCAGGTGACTGCCCCTCAACCACACTCTGAAGGACTCGCTAAAATTTTGGGGATATAAAATCGCTCTAAAAATACACTACAGCGACGCTCATTTTCTTATGTTTTTGAACTCCCAAAACTTTTATGTAATTATTCAAAAGTGAATAACGAACCTAAGGCAATAGAAATCTTACTTTATTATTCGAAACTTGAACACTATGTGAAATTGCAATTTGATACATGTATCTTTATTACATCTAATTTGCCGACAGTGTTATTAGCTAAAAAATTCCATCTTATTCTTGTAGTAGTAATCCTCTGTCCTGTTTTGATTCAAAGTCAGGTTTCAGAAAGGCCTTCACTTAAGGTGGGAAGAATAGTTGGTGAGATAATTGTTGATGGCTTTTTAGATGAACCAGAATGGCAGAATGCTCCCGTTTTGGATACTTTCCTCACTACGGAACCTGTAGAAAAAGGTACGCCTTCAGCACCTACACTTGTTCGTGTAATTGCAACAGAAAAGGCAATTATAATTGGCGTTGAATGTAAGGATCCTAATCCCGAAAGGATAGTCAGGTTCTCCAAACTTAGAGATGCGGATATTTCCAATGAAGACCATATAAAAATAATCCTAGATCCTTTTATGGACGGCCAGTCCGGCTATATTTTGGCGGTTAATGCCAATGCAGCACGCTATGATGCTTTGGTTTCCAACAGAGGGGAATCTGAAAACAAAGACTGGGACACCATTTGGGAAGCCCGGGTGTCAATTAATGAAAATGGATGGATTGCAGAGATACGATTACCCATTCAAAGCATTTATTTTAAAAAAAAATTAACCGAATGGGGATTTAATGTAGAACGACGCATACAAAGGAATCAGGAAACAATCCGCTGGGCAAACGTACAGCGCGATCAGTTTTTCGGTCAGACCAGTCGGGCCGGTCTGTTAACAAATTTACCCACCTTCAATTATGGATGGGGTTTAAGTGTGAGGCCATCTTTGGTAAATTCATTAAATAAAGTAGGTGCAGATGGGGCTACAATTTATAACCTGGAACCCAGTCTGGATGCCAGTCAACGGTTGGGTCCAAATGTATTGGCAACAGTCACTCTGAATACCGATTTTGCCGAAACAGAGGTCGATACAAGGCAGACAAACCTAACACGTTTCCCTTTGTTTTTTCCTGAAAAACGGGCTTTTTTTCTGGAGGGGTCCGATATATTTGAATTTGGTTTTGGAACGGGAAGCAATACAGTCCTGCCATTTTTCAGCAGGAGAATAGGGCTTGTAGGGAATGAACAGGTGCCTATAATTGCAGGAGCCAAAATTAACGGCAGGATTGGGGGTACTGCGTTTGGTGGGTTGGGAGTGCGGACCGACTCCTTCGATGCGGAGGGCACATCGTACGATGCCACAACTATGGGTGTGATGCGCATACGTCAGAATGTTTTCAAAGAAAGTTCAGTGGGATTTATTGCATCTGTGGGCGATCCTTTAGGACGAGATGGAAGCTTTATGTCCGGGCTGGATTTTACCTATCAGACCACCCGTTTTAACGGAAATAAAAATTTTATTGCCGGAGCATGGGCTCTATATACAGACAGGGAAGACTTAATGGATGATAAATCTGCATTTGGTGTTAATCTGGATTACCCCAATGACAGATGGAACCTGTCATTAAACTATTCCCGTATTGGGAAGGAGTTTGATCCCTCCCTGGGATTTGTACCCCGTCAGGGAGTTCATTATTCAAGATTAGGAGCTGTTTATGCTCCAAGGCCCGATTGGCCTTTTGTGAGGCAAATGTTTAATGAGCTTTTTGCTACCTATATAAAGAGTATTGATGCAGAATGGCAATCTTATAGCATATTTATGGCACCTGTAAACTGGCGATTGGAAAGTGGTGACCGAATAGAAATGAATGTCAGACCGGTAGGTGAAAATATCACAGAACCTTTTGAAATAGCAGAGAATGTTACTATCCCCGTAGGGAAATACCACTTTATGCGATACCGAATGGAGGCTGAATTTGCTGCCAAAAGACGATTAAACGGCCAGGCAAGTTGGTGGTTTGGTTCTTTTTATGATGGGACGTTAAATGAACTGGAATTGGAACTGAACTGGAATCCCATTCCTTTAATAGGATTTGAATTAAATGGCCTTCGGAATATTGGCCGTTTGCCCTACGGAGATTTTGATCAGACCCTGGTAGGTATGCGCGTTAGGTTCAATGTCACCTCGGATCTGCAACTAAACAGTTACGTGCAATACGATACAGATAGCAGGGTTTTAGGGATAAATGCCCGAATTCATTGGATATTTTCGCCTTTTGGAGATGTTTTCCTGGTATTTAATCATAATACTTTCAATGATATCACAGACCGATGGTCCCTTCAAAATGAACAGATCATATTAAAAGTACGGTATACTTTCAGATTGTAATCTCCGCCGAAAACAACTTAAATTTAAGATGAGTTTTTAGACTCTGTTTTTTTAAACAAGATATA
>JAHEBI010000280.1 GCA_024642325.1 Eudoraea sp.
CAGTATTTTGATAAAAACCCGTGAAGGCCGACCAATAAAAGTTGAGAGTAATAAGGATGCAAAAACAAATGGCAATACAAATGCCAGAATTCAGGCATCTGTCCTTTCTTTATATGACAGCACAAGATTACAGGGCCCGTTAGCAAATGGAGAACCTGTGGAATGGGCTGCACTGGATACGTCAGTAAAGAGTAAGTTAGAGGGATTAAAAAACTCCGGGAAGCAGATAGTTTTGCTCACACAAACCTATGCCAGCCCATCTACTACTAAATTAATTGGGGAGTTTAAGGAAACTTACGGGAATGTAAATCATATAACCTATGATGCAATAAGTGAAGATGCTGCCTTATCTGCCTATGAAGCGAAATATGGAGAAAGGGCATTGCCGGATTATGATTTTGAAAAGGCTGAGCTCATTGTATCTTTTGGAGCGGACTTTTTAGGTGATTGGCAGGGAGGCGGTTATGATAGTGGGTATTCGAAAGGGCGTATTCCTAAAAATGGAAAGATGTCCAGGCATATACAGTTTGAGTCCAATTTGTCACTTACCGGAGCCAATGCAGATAAGCGTATTCCACTAAAACCTTCAGAACAAAAAAAGGCACTTGCCAGTTTATTTGGTAAACTGAACAACAGCTCTGTTAGCGTTGATCTTAGTGATGCGATAACCAAGGCGGTTGACGATGCTGCTGCAGAAATAAAGAAAGCTGGAAATAAGGCGATTGTGGTAACAGGATTGGATGACGTAAACGCACAGGCGGTTGCTTTATCTATAAATGAGATGCTTTCCAGTATGGCTTTTAAGCCAGCTGCACCAAGATATATCAGGCAGGGAAACAGCAAAGCTGTGAATCTGCTTATTCAGGATATGAATTCTGGAAAGGTTGGGGCTTTAATTATGGATGGTGTTAATCCAATGTATACGCTGCCTAATGCATCTGACTTTTCGGATGGAGTTGCGAAAGTGGATTTAACCGTCACTTTCTCTACAAATTGGAATGAGACTACAGAAATTACAGAGTTTACCGCTGCTTCCAACCATTATTTGGAATCCTGGGGAGATGCAGAGCTGGTAAAAGGACATTACAGCCTCATGCAGCCTACCATTAAAGAACTTTTTGATACCAGGCAGTTTCAACAGGCGCTCCTTGAATGGATGGGCGGTGATTTAAAATATTACGACTATATTAAAGAAACATGGAGTTCAACTATATTGGGGGAAGCTTCATGGAATAAAGCTCTTCATGATGGTGTTTTTGTTTTGGAATCAAATGCAGAAAGTGTAGTTGCTACGTTAAATGATGACTCTGCAGGTCAAACAATAGATCAACAATCCGAAGGTGATGCAACAGCAATGCCAATTTCCTCAGCAGTAGGTTCACTGGCCAATTCATCAGCTGAAGGAATGGAATTGGTACTTTATCCTAAAACAGGAATGGGTGACGGCCTTCAGGCTAATAATCCCTGGTTGCAGGAATTTCCGGATCCCATCACAAGGGTTTCCTGGGATAATTATGTAACGATATCGAGAACTGATGCCACGGCTTTAGGATTTGTAAATGAAAATGTAGCTAATGGGGGGCTTAATGGAAGTTATGCCAAACTTTCCGTAAACGGGGTCTCACTAGAAAATGTTCCCGTAATTATTCAGCCAGGTCAGGCATTGGGTACTGTAGGATTATCTTTTGGTTATGGAAGACAAGTAGGTATGAAAACCGAAATGCAGACTGGTGTTAACGCTTACAATCTTTATCAGGGGTTTAATAGAATTCAAAATGTCACTCTGGAAAAGGCAGGCGGAATGCATGAATTTGCATGTATTCAGCTTCATAATACCCTTATGGGAAGAGGAGACATTATAAAAGAGACTACCTTAGAAATATTTAATACAAAGGATCATTCGGAATGGAATCATGTCCCTCATGTATCTTTGAATCATCAGGAGGTTCCTGCTACTACGGTTGATCTTTGGGATAGTTTTGACAGGTCTATAGGACATCATTTTAATATGTCTATAGATCTTAACGCCTGTACGGGTTGTGGTGCTTGTGTTATTGCGTGTCACGCAGAGAATAATGTACCTGTTGTTGGTAAACAGGAAGTTCGCAAATCAAGGGATATGCATTGGTTGCGAATAGACAGGTATTATTCCTCAGAAGACACCTTTGATCAGGACAACACTAAAAAGGATGAATTTTCAGGGGCTTTTGAGACAAAGTCAGGTTTTGAAGAAATGGAGATCGCTGCGGCTAACCCACAGGTTGCTTTTCAGCCTGTAATGTGCCAGCATTGTAACCATGCACCTTGCGAAACTGTTTGTCCGGTAGCTGCTACTTCACATAGCAGACAGGGCCAGAATCATATGGCATATAACCGATGCGTTGGTACCAGATATTGTGCCAATAACTGTCCGTATAAAGTAAGGCGATTTAACTGGTTCCTGTTAAATAATAATGAGGAATTTGATTACCATTTTAATAATGATCTTGGTAAAATGGTTATTAATCCTGATGTTACGGTACGTTCAAGAGGTGTAATTGAGAAATGTTCTCTTTGTATACAGATGACCCAGAAAACAATTCTTGATGCTAAGCGGGAAGGAAGGGAAATAGCAGATGGCGAGTTTCAGACAGCTTGTTCCAATGCATGTAGCAATGGAGCTATAGTATTTGGAGATTCAAATGACAAGGAAAGCCAGGTTACGGAATTAAAGAAAAATGACAGGATGTACCACTTATTGGAAAGTGTGGGAACAAAACCTAATGTGTTTTATCAGCTTAAAGTGAGAAACACAAATGAAGCATAAATAATTAAGGAAGAATACAACTATAATAAAACTATATGGCGTCGCATTACGAAGCACCAATACGTAAACCCTTAGTTCTTGGGGACAAAGGCTACCATGATGTATCGGTAGATATTGCAGCTCCGGTTGAAGGACGGGCTAATAAAGAGTGGTGGATTGTTTTTTCCATTGCATTGGCAGCACTCCTTTGGGGTGTTGGTGCCATAATTTATACCATATCTACAGGTATAGGAACCTGGGGACTGAATAAAACTGTAAACTGGGCCTGGGATATTACAAACTTCGTATGGTGGGTAGGTATTGGGCACGCCGGAACGCTAATTTCTGCGGTACTATTACTATTCAGGCAAAAATGGAGAATGGCAATAAACCGGTCTGCGGAGGCAATGACCATATTTTCTGTAATCCAGGCAGGCCTGTTTCCAATCATACATATGGGTAGGCCCTGGCTGGCATATTGGGTGGTGCCAATTCCAAACCAATTTGGTTCATTATGGGTTAATTTCAATTCCCCGCTGTTGTGGGATGTTTTTGCAATATCTACTTATTTGTCGGTTTCGCTGGTATTCTGGTGGACGGGATTACTACCTGATTTTGGAATGATTCGCGACAGGGCAGTAAAACCTTTCCAGAAGAAAATTTACGGTCTGGTAAGTTTTGGCTGGACTGGTCGCGCCAAAGATTGGCAACGTTTTGAAGAGGTTTCCCTGGTACTGGCTGGTTTGGCTACGCCACTTGTACTTTCGGTACATACTATAGTATCCTTTGATTTTGCGACTTCTGTAATTCCGGGATGGCACACCACCATTTTCCCGCCTTATTTTGTTGCAGGTGCTATTTTTTCAGGATTTGCCATGGTGCAAACGCTCTTGATAATTATGAGGAAGGTAAGCCATCTGGAGGATTATATTACGGTTCAACATATAGAACTGATGAATATAGTTATCATGATTACTGGTTCAATAGTAGGTTGTGCCTATATTACCGAGCTTTTTATTGCCTGGTACTCAGGAGTGGAATATGAACAATATGCTTTTCTAAACAGGGCAACCGGACCATATTGGTGGGCTTATCTTTTAATGATGAGCTGTAATGTCGTTTCGCCTCAGATTATGTGGTTTAAGAAAATCAGAACTAGTATTGTCATTTCATTTATTATTTCCATTGTAGTTAACATAGGTATGTGGTTTGAAAGATTTGTGATCATTGTTACGTCGTTGCATCGTGATTATTTACCGTCATCCTGGACTATGTTTTCACCAACTTTTGTGGACATTGGTATTTTCATTGGCACTATCGGTTTCTTCTTCGTACTCTTTTTATTATATTCAAGAACTTTCCCTGTGATTGCGCAGGCTGAGGTAAAATCAATATTAAAATCGTCCGGGGCTCGTTATAAAGCGCTTAGGGATGCCGGGAAACCATTATATACTATTAGTAAGAATGGAAT
>JAHEBI010000281.1 GCA_024642325.1 Eudoraea sp.
AGAACAGGGTCGCAATTGCAATGTTAAAGTCCCCCTGTATATTTATTCCAGATATCAGGATGTTAAAAAAGCAGGCTATAAATTTAATTCGGGTACGAAAGAACCCGATGCCTGTTGGGTTGCCACCAATACCCGCTTTACCTCGGATGCTCTTGCTTATGGTAAATGTATGGGGCTCTATCTCTTAAGTTGGGATTATCCAAAAGGGGATAGTCTGAAAGATCGTATTGACAGACTTGGCCTGTATCCGATAACGGTATCTACACTACTGACCAAAAGGGAGAAACAATTTTTGCTAAGTCGTGATGTGGTATTATGTCGCCAATTATTTAAAGATAGTTTTTACCTTGACCATTTAGGGGTCTCGGAAATAAGGAAAGCCAAAATTCTCAACGAAGTAGAAATGCTTTGTAAGACAGGAGAGTATCAAATTAATTAGATGGTTAAAGTACATTTTTTAGGAGCTTCCGGAACAGTAACAGGATCTAAATTTTATCTTGAGACGGATGAGAAAAACATACTCATAGATTGCGGGATGTTCCAGGGAAGGAAGGATCTCAGAGTCTCTAACTGGGAGCCTTTACCGGTTTCTGTGCCCTTAATCGATATTGTGTTGCTAACGCACGGTCACCTGGATCATACGGGCTATTTGCCCAGATTGGTGAAAGCCGGATTTAAAGGCGAAATAATGGGCACCGCCCCTACACTTGCTATAACCAAAATAATATTGCTGGATAGCGCAAAGATAAATGAGGAAGAAGCTGAAATGGCCAACAAGGAGGGGTATAGTAAGCATAAACCGGCTTTGCCACTATACAGCATCGAAGATGCGGAAAAAGTAATCACTCTTTTTAGGACTGAACATGAAAACCAATGGGTGCAGCTTTCCGAAAACATCCGGTATAAATTCAGGTATAATGGCCATATTATAGGCTCAACTTTTATTGAATTGGAAATTTCCGGCAAGCTCTTTGTTTTTTCGGGAGATGTGGGAAGACCTAATGATATTCTGTTAGATCCGCCTGTTCAGCCTGAGTGGGCCGATTTTCTTTTTGTTGAAAGTACTTACGGTAACAAATTACACCCGCAGCATAATATTGAGGACAGGCTGGTTGCCCTGGTAAACAAAACTATTTATGAAAGGGGAATCCTGCTCATTCCTTCTTTTGCGGTAGAACGCCTACAAACCCTGATGTACCTGTTCTGGAAACTTTATAAGAAGAATAAAATACCCAATATCCCCATTTTTATTGATAGTCCTATGGGTAATAATGTACTTGCCATATTCGAACGTTTCCCCAAATGGCATAAGTTATCTCTGAAAGAATATTATGCTATGTGCGATCATGTTCATATTATTGATTCCTATAAAAAAACATGGGAGACTATAGATGATCCAAGACCAAAAATTGTGATTGCAGGAAGTGGAATGGTCACAGGGGGAAGGATTCTTACCTATCTGCGCCAATTTCTGGAAAAAACGAATACCAACGTCCTACTGGTTGGCTATATGGCTGAAGGGACCCGTGGAAGAGCCCTTTTGGAAGGAGCTCAGGAATTAAAGATTTTTGGAAAATTCTATACAGTTAAAGCCAGTATTCATCACGAAGAAAGTTTATCTGCCCATGCAGATCAAAAAGAGCTGCTGGAATGGATGTCTTCGATAAAAAATATTCCGGAACGCGTTTTTTTGATTCATGGAGAACAGGAAGCCTTAGAAGGGTTTAAAGAGCAAATTGAGGACACCTATAAATGGAATGTACATATTCCCAATTTATTTGAAACAATTGAACTTGCTTTTTAGTTATAACATGATTTTTATCATTGCTCAAATTTTAATTCAAGAGTAGTTTTAAAAATATCAGATTTATTGGCATGGAAAAAACTGATGATTACAAACTTAATACTGTCGGAAAATTCCATTTAGATTCACAAAAATGGAAATCTTCCTTTTTCTTAATAAATGATGAATTAGTATTTATTGAACATTTGCTGCATTCCTATATTTTTGAACCAAATACACCAAATTTGTTTGAGCGTTTACAGGATTACCTGGAGCGATTGAAAGTTATTAAAAGTTACAAAGCGAAAATACAAGAACTTATTGTAGTTCATGAAAATAACCTGGGAGGGACTCTTGAATGTAAAAATGGTAAGTTTGATGAAGAAGTTCATGCTGAACATGAAAAACTAAAAGCCAAAGTCGCTGACTGTATACAGCAGTTTCAAATACTTAAGACAGAAATATTCAATTATGCCGGAGGCATTTTGAAAAGTCGAAGACCTCACTAATAAAATTCAAAACCAGTCTTATTTACAACTGATAATTATCATTTCCTTTGGTTCTTTAAAAAACTAAATTAGGAATATTTAAAAATATTCACAGATTAAAGATTTAAGAAATAAAATTGAAAAGATCAATTCTGTTGGAGTTTTTTGAAGTGCAATTTAAAAAGTTAACACCATGAAAATCAAAGAAAACACACATCGCTATATTGAATGGATAGATCCTGAAGAGATGCATAGGACAACCTTGCTTTGGCTATCAGAATTAAAATTTATGAAAGATGAACAATTCTTTTTAAACGATCTGATAAAGCATTATACAGTGCAATTAGTAGATTCCAAAATCTTTGGAAAAAGTAAAGAAATTGTTTCAGCTCTTGCCGATCTGGAAAAAGAAGGCATATCCCTTATGAAGAAAATACAGGCTCATGAAAATAAATTGGAAATAATGATTGATGATGTAGACCAGTTAGAACTGGAAAAAGCATACCGTGATACCCATAAAGAATTGACTGGTACAATAGATCATTATAAGGAGAACTATAGAGAAATCAAAACCGGCCTTTTTAAATTAGTTTCAGGGGTACTTAAAAAAGAAAAGCAAAAACGATTATTAAATTGAATAGGACAAATGAAAAAAACACTTTTATTATTGGGGTTATTATTCATGGGATGCTCGTCCACCGAATTGGTAGACAGCTGGAAAAATCCGGATATTGTAATTTTCGATGCCAATAAAGTGCTTATAGTTGGAATGACTTCTAATGCTAAAGCCCAGGAGGATTTCGAAACAAAAATGAAGAGGCAATTTACTGAAAGAGGGGTGGAAGCGATGCGAAGCATTGATTTATTTGATGTTGATTTTACCAATTCTGCCAGGTCAGAAGATGAACTTGATGAAGTGGAAGAATCACTTTTGGATAAAGATTTTGATGCTATTTTATTTACCAAAGTATTGGGTTCTGAAAATAAGGAAAGCTTTAGTAAAGAGATGGTAGATTTTGATAATTATAACAATAATTTCAAAGACGATTATCTATCACATCAGGATATTTATTATGATGAAAATTACTATGACGCGTATACGGTCTATCATGCAGAGACGTCGCTCTATTGTATCTGTGTTGGTAAGGAACGCGAACTAATATGGCGCGGTATTATAGATATTGTAGATCCTTCTAATATAAAAAGTGCAGTAGATGATTACATAAGATTGATTGTAGTGGCTATGGAGGAAGAGGATTTAATTTTTCACAAAAAACCAGAGGAAGAAGATACAACAAGCCTTTAATTCCCATATCATTGTTCAGTAGATGGACAAATTCATTTAATATATCCTTCTTATAACCAAAGGTGACTATTGTTAATATTTTACTCTTTACATATCAATTAAATTTGTAATTTAATCGTTAAAAGAGACCTTCATCATGCGACGAGTTATCGTAGATTTTAAAAAATTAAATAAAGATATCCTGGATCTCCTGGTCACGAAATATCCGGATGGATATGATGATGACCATATTATCACCTTTAAGAACTCACTTAATGAAATAGTGGAGTGTGTAGAGGTAAAAACTGATGATACGGTTTATCTTGTAAAAGTCAGTAAAAGGCTGGTAGCCGCAATGGAAGATCATGATCTGGAAGACAATGAAGATCTGGAAGAAAATGTTGACGCTGAATTGGAAATAGATGAAATAAAGGATGAAGAAGAATAAATTTAAAACACTTATTTAGTTAATTAAAAGTTACCCACTTAACCAAACCCAAACCATGAATTCAAAATTCCACCTCGCACTCCCATGCATAAATATTGAAGAAACTAAGAATTTTTACCAGGATATCCTTAAAGCAAAAACAGGAAGATGGGGAGAGAATTGGCTGGATATTGATCTTTTTGGAAATCAATTGACTTTTACCCAGGCGGGTAATTTTAATTTTGATTTTAAAAGTTACAGATTTAGTGAT
>JAHEBI010000282.1 GCA_024642325.1 Eudoraea sp.
TAAGGTTGGATCTTTTTCTTCGGCATCATGAACAAGCAGATCTGCCTCGGTAATTCCATTTTCTCCCAGGGTCACGACTTCTAATTTTAACCCGTTTAAGACCAGTCCTTTGTCTCTTTCTTTGCCAAATATCATAGGTTTTCCTTGTTCGACGAACAATTGCTTGTCTTCCCGGACAGCCTTATCTGTATATTCAGCGAAACAACCATCGTTGAATATGGGGCAATTTTGAAGGACTTCAATAAGGGAAGTGCCTTTAAATTTTTCTGCTTCAATAAACATATCTGTCATTTCCTTTGGTGTGTTTCCACCAATTCTTGCAAAAAAACGGGCATGCGCACCAATAGCCAGCTCACCCGGTAAAAAAGGTGGTTGTGTATTGCCATAAGGAGATGATTTTGTCTTTTGACCAACGAGTGAAGTTGGGGAGAATTGACCCTTTGTCAGTCCGTAAATTTCATTATTGAACAAGATGATATTCAAATCCAGGTTTCGTCTTAGCAAATGAATAAAATGGTTGCCCCCTATAGCCATGGAATCTCCATCGCCGGTTATGATCCAAACACTGAGATTAGGATTGGCTAGCTTGACTCCGGTAGCTATTGCCGGGGCCCTGCCATGAATACTATGCATGCCATAGGTATTCATATAATAAGGAAAACGGGAAGAGCATCCTATACCGGAAATGAATACCACATCTTCCTTTTTAAGGCCCATCTCGGGAAGTGCCTTTTGCATAGAACGGAGGATAACATAATCATCACAACCGGGGCACCACCTAACTTCCTGATCACTGGCAAAATCTTTAAATGTATATTTCTTTGTAGCTGTTGTCTCCATTTCTATTTCATTATTTTTTTAAATTCTTCCACAAGTTCGGTATTGCCAAATGGCAATCCTTGTATCTTGTTATATTGTAAAAACTCAAAGCCATGAAAATTCATTCTAAGAACTGATGCAAACTGGCCTGTATTTAATTCACAGACTATTATTTGTTTAAACCTTTTTAAGACCTCCTCTGTATTCTTGGGCAAGGGATTAATATAGTTAAAGTGTGCGAGGCCTACAGAGGAATAACCCTCTTGTTTTAGCTGTTTAACAGAGGAATACAAAGTTCCATAAGTACCACCCCATCCAATGACCAGTAAATCCCCTTCATCAGCAAATTCTGTTTTTAGCTCAGGGATATAATTTTCAACCCTTTTCACCTTTTCAGCTCTGATTCTGGTCATATATTCATGGTTTTCAGGAACATAAGAAACCTGACCGGTTACTTTATCTTTTTCCAGGCCACCAACTCTGTGTTCCAGTCCAAATGTTCCGGGAATCGCCCAGTCACGGGCCAGAGATTCTTCATCTCTTTCATATGGGTGCCAGTTGTCCCTGGCCTCTTTGAGTAGTCTGGTTTTTATTTCTGGCATTTCAGCCACTGATTTTATTTTCCAAGGCGCAGAACCATTAGCAATATAGCCGTCTGTTAACAGGATTACCGGAGTCATATGTTCAATGGCCAGTTTTGCTGCTTCATAGGCATAATTAAAGCAATTAGACGGAGTACTTGCGGCTATTACTATTACCGGGCTCTCACCATTTCTGCCATACAGTGCCTGAAGTAAATCGGACTGTTCGGTTTTTGTCGGCAGGCCTGTAGAAGGGCCTCCTCTTTGAACATCTACAACTACCAATGGCAATTCCAGTATCATTGCAAGACCCAGGGCTTCGCCTTTTAAAGCCAAACCGGGGCCTGAGGTGGTTGTGATGGCCAAATCGCCGGCAAAAGCTGCGCCAATAGCTGTAGTGATTCCTGCAATTTCATCTTCTGCCTGCAAAGTTTTAACCCCAAAGTGCTTGTGTTTTACCAGCTCGTGGAGAATATCTGAAGCAGGCGTAATGGGGTATGATCCCAAAAATAGTTCCAGTCCCGATTTTTCAGCTGCAGCCAAAAAACCCCAGGCGGTAGCAGTATTTCCCATCACTATTCGGTACGTCCCTGCCGCCATTTTAGCCGGTGCAACAGTATATGAATTAGGGATTAATTCCAGGGTTTCGGAATAATAGAAACCGGCATTCAGTACCCTGGTATTGGCCTCTATTAATTCTGGTTTGGATTTAAATTTTTTATTGAAAAAGTCTATAGTATGCTCGGTAGACCTGTTGTACATCCAATATACCATCCCCAGGGCAAACATATTTTTACTCCGGGTGATACTTTTATTGTCCAGTCCCTCAACTTCTTTCAGGGCTTCTTTTGTAAGCGAGGTCATGGCAACTTCTATCACGTGATAGTTTTCCAGACTTCCGTCTTCCAGAGGATTGGATTCATACTGCGCTTTTTCCAAATTCTTTTTGGAAAAGGCATCGGTATCTACAATTATTGAATGGCCCGGCTTTACGGCATGCAGATTAGTTTTAAGCCCTGCCGGATTCATTGCAACCAAAAGGTCCACGTTTTCGCCGGGTGTACTTATTTCCACACTACCTATATGGACCTGGAACCCTGAAACACCATAAAGGCTCCCTTGTGGAGCCCTGATTTCTGCAGGATAATTGGGGAATGTGGCAATATCATTACCAAACATGGCAGAAGTATCAGAAAACTGAGTTCCTGTTAATTGCATACCATCGCCAGAATCGCCAACAAACCTTACTATTACGGCTTCCAGTGCTTCCTGTGGTTGTTTTGTTTTTGTAGCAATCATCTATACTTGTTTATTTTTTACTAATTTTATATTAAATGAAGTCCAATAAAAATTGGTACCAAATATAAATTGGCCAATTTTAAAGAAATATGACATTTATCATTAGACATATATTTGTTGTACATTAAATTTACGCACAATTATTACAAAAACATATAATTATGGCTATTATCATAACAGATGAATGCATTAACTGCGATGCCTGTGTTTCAGAATGTCCGAATAATGCAATTTACGAACCGGATCAGGAGTGGTCGTATTCAGATGGAACCTCTATAAGCGGAAATGTAACCTCGCTATCAGGAGAAGAAATTGATGCGGATGAGGAACATGAACCTGTTTCAGACGAGTTTTATTTTATTGTTACGGATAAATGTACGGAATGTAAAGGTTTTCATGATGAACCGCAATGTGCCTCTGTTTGTCCTGTGGATTGTTGCATACCTGATGAAAATCACGTTGAAACTGAAGAGCAGTTGTTAGCTAAAAAAGCCTGGATGCACGGCGAGTAGCCTCTGGTTTTTGATAAAATTTTGAACAAGCGCCCGATTGTATTTCAATCGGGCGCTTGTTATTTATAGAAAATTTCAAATCATAATAGATGGTCCGGGCCCTTTACCTTTCAGTAGTTACGTACTCATATCTCTTTTTTTGGTGCACCAATACCTGACATTTGTCATAGTATCCCAGTGGCAATGATTTTACTTTTATTAAAAATTTAAAATTTATTACCATTGGCAGTTATTGAAATAAATAGTTTTTGACAATTACAACTCTAATTTTTATAAACGGCCTGTTTTTGTATTAATAAAATCACCATGATGAAAAAATTTCCAAAGTTAATTTGTGATGCCAACGAAGCTGTAGCGCGAATTGCTCACAAAACCAATGAAGTATGTGCAATTTATCCTATAACCCCGGCCTCACCTATGGGGGAACACGTAGATGTATATAGTTCTAAAGGGCAAAATAATATTTGGGGCAATATTCCCCGCATTGTTGAAATGCAAAGTGAAGGGGGTGCTTCCGGCGCCGTACACGGTTCTCTGCAGGCAGGCGCATTAACCACTACTTTTACAGCCTCTCAGGGCCTGCTTTTAATGATACCTAATATGTATAAAATTGCAGGGGAATTATTACCTGCTGTAATACATGTGGCAGCAAGAACAGTGGCAACCCATGCACTGTCTATTTTTGGAGATCATTCAGATGTGATGGCGACAAGACAAACCGGTTTTTCTATGTTGTTTGGAGGGTCTGTTCAGGAAGCCATGGACTTTGCTTTAATTTCTCAGGTGGCTACTTTGCGTTCAAGAGTGCCATTTTTAAATATCTTCGATGGCTTTAGGACCTCACATGAAATTTCAAAGATTGATGCAATTCCGGATGATATCATAAAAGCTATGATGCCCGAGGATAAGATCATGGATCATAAAAACAGATCTTTGGATCCAGACCATCCTGTTATAAGGGGAACATCACAGAATCCTGATGTATTCTTTCAGGCCAGGGAGGCATCCAATCCATATTATGAAAAAGTACCTGGAATTG
>JAHEBI010000283.1:0-1438 GCA_024642325.1 Eudoraea sp.
TCTGGATTACGGAAGACTTCTTAAAATTGTAAAAAAATCCGGATTCCATGGCTATATAGGTATTGAATACGAGGGCGAAAGACTTAGTGAACCCGAGGGCATTAAAGCCACCAAAGCCCTGCTTGAAAGAGTGTGGAGAAATTTGGATTAGAAATTAATGCGTCCCTCCTAATTCTGAAAAACAATAGTATTATTTATTTTACCCTTTTAAAATTGATGGATTCCATAAATGTCTATAATGATTGAAGTCCGGCAAATTCATAAAAAAATTCTATTTTTAATACCTAACTAAACTCATCCAAACTAAACTCATCCAAACTAAACCAACTAAAATGTCACAAATTTCGATTAGCTCTGCCAAACCCAGATTAACTTTCTGGCAAATCTGGAATATGAGCTTTGGTTTCCTGGGAATTCAATTCGGGTTTGCCCTGCAAAATGCCAACGTAAGCAGAATTTTTGAGACCCTGGGGGCGTCTAAAGACGAATTGCCTATATTGTGGCTGGCAGCGCCTGTCACCGGTCTTCTGGTACAACCCATAATTGGCTACTATAGTGATAGAACCTGGCACCGCAAATGGGGAAGACGAAGGCCATTTTTTGCTGTTGGTGCCATCCTTGCTACTATCGCCCTATTTGCTATGCCAAACTCAACGGAGCTATGGATGGCAGTAATTATGCTGTGGCTCATGGATGCCTCAATTAATATTAGCATGGAACCTTTCAGGGCATTTGTTGGGGATATGTTGCCCAACGAACAACGGACCAGTGGGTTTGCCATGCAAAGTTTTTTTATAGGTTTAGGTGCTATTGTGGCCTCTGCCCTGCCCTACGTCATGACCAATTGGTTTGGGGTAGAAAATATTGCGGCAGACGGAGGCATCCCAGATTCTGTAAAATGGTCCTTTTACCTGGGAGGCCTTGCATATTTCAGTGCGGTGATGTGGACCGTTTTTAATACAAAAGAATACCCGCCAGATGATCTTGAAAAACTTAAAAGTGAAAATGCCGAAAAAGGAATATTCACCGGACTCAAAGAATCTTTTATGGGCATATTTAAAATGCCCAAAACCATGGTACAACTGGCATTTGTTCAGTTTTTTTCGTGGTTTGCATTATTTGCCTTATGGATCTATACGACCTCTGCGGTCACCAGTCATATTTATGGCACCTCAGATACCACTTCAGCGCTGTATAACGAGGGAGCTGATTGGGTTGGTATTTGCTTTGCGGTGTATAACGGAATCGCCGCCCTTGTGGCCTTTTTACTGCCGGTAGTCGCCAAAAAAATAAGCAGGAAAATGACACATTTAGTTGCCCTGGTCATTGGCGGAATTGGATTGCTCTCTATTTATTTTATTACGGATCCAAATTTATTGCTGGTGTCAATGATAGGCGTTGGTATTGCCTGGGCAAGTATTTTGTCAATGCCCTATGC
>JAHEBI010000283.1:1448-4232 GCA_024642325.1 Eudoraea sp.
CGCCAATAAAATGGGGTATTACATGGGGGTTTTTAACTTCTTTATTGTAATTCCACAAATTGTTGCAGCAGGGATTCTAGGCTTTTTATTAAAATCTTTCTTTGGCAATATTTCGGTTTACGCATTGATCATAGGTGGTGTTTCAATGATCATCGCCGGTCTGTTATGCGTTTTTGTAAAAGATAATGAAGTTTCTGTCGATTTTGCCAATGAATAACCACGACTTTAACTCCTGTTTTAAGATTTCTATAAGTTGTCTAACTGATTGCTTTTTTTATCTGTACTAATTGTCCAAAAGAATCCGACAAAAAAGAAACTATCTGCCGGTGGCTGAATAGCCAATCTATCAAATACTCCATTTGAATTAGGTGTATTGGCATATTCATAATTACTGATATTGTTAAATCCAAGCACATTGTTTACAGAGAAGTACAGGATTTTTTGTTGATCTATTAAATAGGCCCAGTTAAAACTTATGTTATTATAAGCTTTGGTCTTTTCTGCAAGGTAACCTTGTTTATTGGGATCATTGTAAGGACGCCCGGAACCAAAAGAATAGGATAATCCGACCTGAGATCTGAGTTTATCCACCCAATATTTTGTAACAACGGAAAAGCTGTGATTTGGTGCAAAATTGGGCGTGGCCCTTTGTGGGTAATTTAGGTAATCTCGTTCTGTATTCAAATAGGAGTAAGAAACCCAGTAATCCAGATTCTTAAGACTTTTATTATCTCTCCAGAATAAATCCAGGCCCGAGGCATATCCACTTCCATTATTGTTATAATCAGAATTGAATTGTGGTTGTTCTGTATCATATTTAATAAGATTACGGTAATCTTTAAGGTAGGCCTCCGTTCTAAGTGTTCTGCCATCAGCTAAATACTGATAATTTAAAATGTAATGGGAGGTTTTGGCCATCTTCAATTCCTGATTATATTTCAAATAATCAATCTGAGGATTTTGATAGAAATCGCCATAGGCCATTGAAAACTGCCCGTGATCCCCACTTCTGTAAGCAAGTGAAACCCTTGGCGCAAAGTTTAACTTGCCTGGTGCTTCTGAAAATTCGGTCCTCGCTCCCAGTTTAAAAGCAAAACGATCACTTAAAAAGATATCCCCTTCGGCAAATAAAGCACTCAGGTTCTCTTTAAAAGAACTCTGCAGGTTTGAACCTTCTAATGGTTCAAAAGAATCTGAATAGTTGGTTATAAAGTGCTCTACTCCAAAATTGAGATTAAAACGACTGGTAAAACCTTTTCTGACTTTAAATTTCAGATGCGCATCTGTCTGTTTGGTATGGATATTATCCTGAAATAACCCTATCGCATTACCATCGCTAGACATACTGGCTCCCGCATTGAATGACCACTCATTAGCAAGAAAGTGTTTATAAACGGCATTTAGGTAAAAATTATTATTCTTTAACTGATAGGGCACAAAGTCGTCAAAATTTATATTCTTCTGCTCAATTTCAAAATCGGCATAGGAAAAACCTGCATATAGCTTGAAAAGGCTTTTCTCCTTTAAACTCCTGAAAACAGCCTCACCGGAAAAAGATTCATATGGTGAATTCCAACTTACACCCTGATCTGAAGGAATTAAGGCCTCATACGGGGCCAGGTTAATATAAGAGGTGTTTATACTTAGAGACTGATCACCCCATATTTGAGTATGACCCAATCCCAGGCCTACAGTCATAACAGATATATCTGTTTTTTCCAGATCTGCTTCATCTACAGTGTTGAGCAGTAATACACCAGACAAGGCCTGCCCGTATTCTGCAGAGTACCCTCCGGTACTAAAGGTTATCCCTTTAAAAAGGAATGGTGAAAAACGACCTCTGGTTGGAACATTATTGGCAGTTGCATTAAAGGGTTGAAATACCCTTAAGCCATCAATAAATACCTGAGTCTCTTCGGCTTCCCCTCCTCTTACAAACAATCTTCCATCTTCATTTACAGTCGTTGTTCCGGGTAAGGTTTGGAGGGCGGCAACAACATCACCTAATGCACCGGCCGTCGTAACAATGTCGAGCGGTTTTAAAACAGAAGCCTTTGAATTGCTTCCTGCCTCAAAGGTGCCGGCGGTAAGCGTAACTCCTGATAAAGTGTTAACGGCTTCATCGAGTATGATATTTTGATTTGAAAAAAAAGTAATATCTCCCTCCTGAATATAAGTTTCATACCCCATCATGGAAACAATAAGTACCTGTATCCCCTTCTCGTTAGTAGTAAAGGAAAAATTTCCGTTTGTATCTGTGGAACTGCCATCATAGGTGCCTTCGAGGTAAACATTGGCCTCTGGAATAACATTGTTTTTTTTGTCTGTTACTGTTCCTGCTATAGTTGATTGCCCCAGCAGTGAAAAGGAAAAGAAGAATAGGAAAATTACACAGACAAACCACTTCATATCAATAATTCTTATTGTTATTGAAGCAAAAGTGGATCAGATTGTGGCCATAGCATAAAGAAGTTTACCCAACTGTGCTTTATTTGTGATGAATTGAGGCCTTAAAAAATAATGACAATTCAATCCTTATTTTCTACAATTGAGTACAGTAAAATTTTGAATCCAGATAGTTATTAGGAGGTTTGGAGCAACATTAACAACTAAAAAAACTGTAACATGAAAACATTAGCACTTATTTTAATTTTATTTATTTCGGGGATCATTGCCAATGCACAGGATGCAAAAGGTATTACCATTAAGGTTACTATTGAAAATGTACTTAGCGATGAAGGTCAAATCCTGGCAGCACTTCATACCGAGGATACGTTCATGAAA
>JAHEBI010000284.1 GCA_024642325.1 Eudoraea sp.
TCATCAGAATTTCATTTGAAATAAACACTGTCTCCTAACACTTATTTTATTTTATTTCCAAGACTTAAAAAATAAATGCCATAATATTATATTTTTGCCAAATGGTAAATCAGGAAGACGTTTTTAGAAAGGTAATTTCACATGCTAAGGAATATGGCTATGTGGTACAATCAAGTGAAATTTATGATGGTTTGAGTGCTGTGTATGACTATACTCAGAACGGGGCAGAACTAAAAAAAAATATAAAGGATTATTGGTGGAAAGCCATGGTGCAGATGCATGAGAATATTGTTGGCATTGATGCCGCAATATTTATGCACCCTACGACCTGGAAAGCATCCGGGCATGTTGATGCTTTTAACGATCCGCTTATTGATAACAAAGACTCCAAAAAAAGATATCGGGCGGATGTATTGGTTGAGGACCATGTGGCAAAGATTGAAGCAAAAATTGATAAGGAAGTAGAGAAAGCTTCAAAACGATTTGGTGAGGCTTTTAATAAAACAGAATTTCTGACAACCAATCCGCGTGTTTTGGGCTATCAGGAAAAAGCGCAAAGCATAATTAAACGATTAAGCAGATCTTTGGAAGCTGAAGACCTGGAGGATGTTAAAAATCTAATCGAAGAGCTGGACATTGTTTGCCCTGTTTCTGGTTCCAAAAACTGGACAGAGGTCAAACAATTTAATTTAATGTTTGGAACCAAACTGGGTGCTTCTGCTGAAACTGCTACAGATCTTTATTTAAGACCTGAAACCGCCCAGGGTATATTTGTCAATTTTCTTAATGTTCAAAAATCCGGGCGTTTGAAAATACCATTCGGAATAGCACAAATTGGAAAGGCATTCAGAAATGAAATTGTAGCGAGGCAATTTATATTCCGGATGCGTGAATTTGAACAAATGGAGATGCAATTCTTTATTAAACCTGGAACTCAAAAGGAATGGTATGAAAAGTGGAAAGAATTGCGCATGAAATGGCATTTATCACTGGGAATGGGAGCGGAGAATTATCGTTTTCACGACCATGAAAAACTAGCACATTATGCCGATGCCGCTACGGATATAGAGTTTAAATTTCCATTTGGATTTAAAGAACTGGAGGGGATACATTCAAGAACGGATTTTGATCTGAGCAACCATGAAAAATATTCAGGTAAAAAATTACAGTATTTTGATCCTGAACTCAATCAGAACTATGTCCCTTACGTGGTAGAAACTTCTATTGGAGTTGATAGAATGTTCCTTGCTGTTTTGTCAAATTCGCTGAAAGAAGAGGAATTGGAAAATGGAACTACCAGGACGGTTTTAAAAATACCGGCTGTGCTTGCACCAACAAAAGCAGCAGTACTGCCACTTGTCAAAAAAGATGGATTACCCGAGGTAGCGCATAAAATCATTGATGAACTTAAATGGGATTTCAATGTAGTCTACGATGAAAAAGATGCTGTAGGGCGCAGGTATAGAAGGCAAGATGCCGCTGGAACTCCTTTTTGTATTACCGTGGATCATCAAACCATTGAAAACCAAACAGTTACCATTCGCCACAGGGATACCATGGAACAGAAGAGGATTGCTATAGATTCGGTTAATGACACTATTGCCAGGGAAGTTGGAATAAGGAATTGGTTAAAGAAAACCGAATAAAATCTTATTCTGGAATATAATTTATAGCTGATAGCTCAGTCCCAGACTTACATAGAAATTTCTGTCGTTCCCCGGATAGTAATAACGGGGTTCGGCCCCGCCAAACCCTACTGCATTGATTAATACAGATTGGGCATAATTGACATCGAAAATATTATTTATGCCGAAATCTAAAGAAATATTTAAATTATCCACTATCTCTTTTTTGTAACCTAATCTTGTATTTAGAATGGTATATGGTTCGCTATATAAAGTATTGGCATCTGTTAGAGGTATATCATCTACATATTGATAGGTAGTATTCCAGTAAAAACTTTCTGAATAGTTTAAGCGCAATCCCAGATTTATTCTGTTTTTAGGGACACCGGTTAAAGGATTTCCCGAATAATCATTGTTCCCATCCACAAAGTCAACAAATTTGTGGTCACTTAGGGTATAACTTGCAAAGGGTATTATTTTTAGATGAGAGCTAAGTTCGAAAGTATAATTCAGATCTAACTCGATACCCTGATGTCTTGTACTTCCGGCGTTTTTACCTATAAACTGATCATCCCCAATGCGTTGCGAAACCAATAAATCATTAATATTCATCCTGAATATAGCCAGATTCAACCATAGTTTGTTTCTTACAAGATACATCTTGGTGCCAAGCTCATAATTCACACCTTTTTCCTGTACTATCTCCGGATTTATGATGCCATCAGGAGTTAACGTTTCTTCCAGTCCCGGATTCGAAAACCCTCTGCTGATGTTAGCATATACCTGCCCACCTTCGCGAAATGAATAGACCAAATCCAGGCTGGGCATTATGATAAGATCAAAATCGCGTTTGGCATTTTTATTAGCTACACCAGAGTTGTATAAATCTCTGTAATCATAATGGGTTTTGTTGAGGTTTACCCCAAGTTGCATATTGAATCTGTTGGTAAATGGAAGTGTCACGGAGGCAAAAGCATTGAATTGTCTTCTGTATTCCTTATTGCGGCTTAGCTCATTTCCCTGCAGACTTCCATTCCCATTGTTATCCTGATATAAATTCTCATAGGTTTTCCAATTGTATTCGTCTTTGTACAGTTCTCCTCCAAAAAGGTAAGAAGCACTTCTGTCCTGATAGCCAAAATGTCCGATAAATTGGGTGCGGAACCCATAACCATTGGTAAATTCATCTAATATATTGAAAGGACGCGCTTCATAATGGTCGAGATAGGTATAAAAGATGCTTGTGGTATTCTCCAGTTCGCGACTTATTTTATAATTATAAGAGAGCCCCATAAGTGTATATTTATTAGATTCAAATCCCTGCGCCTGTTTCCAGGTAAAAGCAGCTTGCTGGGGATTTTCAGTAAATGCCGTTATCCCCAGGGAACTGGGTATTTGAGCAGTATAGTCTATATAATTTGCCAGAATATCAATGGAGCTTTTGGAGTTAAGCTTCACAGATGTTGTTAGGAGTAATCCATCGCGGTTAAAGGTACTATTCTCCCTATAGCCTTCTGTATTCAAATGGTTATAGCTCAAATTAAAAGCCAGACTATCGGTAGAATGTGCAATACTCAAATTGTCCTTTACAAGCCCGTAGGAACCTAAAGTAATGTTATTGGCAAAAAAGGTTCCCTTGGCTTTCTGCTTTTTGGTGTTAAGAAGAATGGCACCTCCCAGGTTGGTTCCATAGGCAGTTCCTTTGGGGCCTTTAACTACTTCAATGGAAGTAAGATTTTCCAGGTCATAGGCTTCTATGGTTGAAAAACCATTACCACTGGTTACCGGAACATTCTGAAAATACAAGCGCAGTTTATCCGTGCCAAAGGGTGTTCGTGCACCAACACCCCTAATAGTTATCCGGTTTGTGTTTAATGCGCCTGAAAGCAGATAAACTCCGGAGATTTGATTAATGGACGAGGCAACATCTATTGGACTATGATTTTGGAAGGCCTTCTCTCTAATAATTGACGTTGGCGTAATTCCAAGAGTTTCATTTGTTTTATTTGGGTTATAAATAATAACCTCTTTAAGGTAGGTAATAGAATCCTTTTCTAACTCCTGAGTAAACCCAAAGAAAAAACTGGAAATCAGGATAAAAAATAAAATATAGTATTTCATTCAATAGTGTTCAGTCCAAAAATAAGTATAATCCCCATACTTTTAGGATTGGCCTAAGTTATAGATGTAAATTACATATTGCAAGTTGGGTTAAACATTTACTATTTTTGAAAATAAATTGAAATGAATTGAAAATAGTTTCATACAATGTAAATGGAATCAGGGCGGCCCTGAACAAAGGTTTTTTGGAATGGCTTAAACAGGTTGACCCTGATGTGATTTGCCTTCAGGAAATCAAAGCCATGAAAGAGCAGTTGGATATTAGTCTTTTTGAAAAATGCGGCTATATTCATAGTCACTGGTTTAGCGCCCAAAAAAAAGGCTATAGTGGAGTGGCTATATTGTCCAAGAGAGAACCTGACCATGTGGAATACGGCACTGGAATAGAATACATGGATTTTGAAGGAAGAAACCTTCGGGCAGATTTTAACGGAATATCTGTTATGAGCATGTATCTTCCTTCGGGGACCAATCTC
>JAHEBI010000285.1 GCA_024642325.1 Eudoraea sp.
CTAAATGCTGTAACTGATCTTTACCAACAGGGACAATATTAGCATCGTATAACAATATATCGGCAGCCATTAACATGGGATATGAAAACAACCCGGCATTAATATCTTCAAGCCTGTCTGCTTTGTCTTTGAATGAATGCGCTAAGGTGAGTCGTTGATAAGGATAAAAACAGCTTAAATACCAGGCCAGTTCAGTCACTTGCGGAACATCACTCTGTCTATAAAACACGGTACTTTCAACATCAAGCCCGAATGCTAACCAGGTGGCGGCTGTAGCATAGGTATTGTGTCTCAGTTCATCGCCATTTTTTATTTGAGTAAGGGAATGCATATCAGCAATAAAAAGGAAAGAATCATTTTTATGATCTTTAGCCATATTTATCGCAGGTATAATAGCACCCAGGATATTTCCAAGGTGCGGTGTTCCTGTACTTTGTATACCGGTTAAAATTCTTGCCATTTCGATTATATTTCAGTGGCAAAAGTAAAAGAAATACGATTACCCTGCTAAAATTGTTATTTTTGATTTATGCGCTTACTTCTGCAAAAAATAGGGCAACTGCTCTATCGAATTTGGTTTTATATCCTGGTTAGCCTTCCTATTTTTATATTTTTTCCATTACTTCTCCTTACAACCCTCACAGAAAGGACTTATCGACAATTTTTTTGGCTGGCACGCAATATATGGGCAAATACAATTATTTACGGGATGTTTTGCTTTCCAAAAATATACTATGAACAAAAACTGGAAAAAGGTCAGAGCTATATGTTGGTGGCAAATCATACCAGCATGCTGGATATTATGATGATGTTAAAGACCAGTAGGAATCCATTCGTTTTTGTAGGTAAGAAGGAGTTGGTTACTATTCCGGTTTTTGGATTTTTTTATAAACGTGTTTGTATTCTTGTTGACAGAGAAGACAGCAGGAGCAGGACTGCGGTATATAGAAGGGCGCAGAAAAGATTAAATCAAGGGCTCAGTATTTGCATCTTTCCGGAAGGAGGGGTTCCTGAAGAGCATATAATACTGGATGAATTTAAGGATGGGGCTTTTAAAATGGCAATAGCTCACAATATCCCGGTTGTACCAATAACTTTTTACGATAACAAGAAGCGTTTTCCTTTCACATTTTTTAGTGGCGGCCCCGGTGTAACCAGGGTGAAGGTCCATCCTTTTTACAAGACTGACGAATTAAAGGAAGTACAAAAATCGGAATTGCGGGAACAAGTAAGAACGGTCATTTTAAAAGAGCTTCAGGGGAAACTGGCAAAGGACGACTAATGGGGGCATTCAGGTTAGAAAATACCAAATGGTTTTTAAATAAAACCAAAGCCAGGAACTGCCATTTTAAAAAAAGGCTTTCGCTAAACGAGGGCTTTTATAACCAAATTATTCAGTACGCTAAAATTTAAAATTCAGACCGGTATAGACTCCAATAGAAAAAGGTTGAAAATCACCGGCTGATTGTGAAAATGTGTTTAATTGATATTTAAACATTGGCTCCAGATTCAATTGTAATGTAGGTGAAAATTTATAATTCAAACCAAAACCAATATTTGTACTTAAATTCACATCATTGATATTATTGGCTTCACCCATCTCAACGGTATTACCATTTGCCTGCAGAACAACTGAGTTATCCACAAGGAAGAGGGAACTTAATCCGCCAATAAGGTTAACACCAAATTTATGGTCAAGCAACGCAAATTTAATTTCTACCGGTAATTCCAAATAACCAAAATCCTGAACCATTCTGCCATCACGAGCCGGGTTTTTAGCTGCAACTTCCAGACTACTGGCCTGCTGGGATAATTTACTGTCTTCTGTATTCCTGACCACTAAATTTTTTGAAGTAGACACATAATTTATATTATCAATTTGATTATTCGTAGAAGCGGAAATTGAAGCAGAAAATGATATTTCATTTGTATCGTAGCTATAATCCACTTTGTGGAGCCCGGAACGTATACTTAACTTTTTACTAATACCATATGAAACAGTCAAACCGTAACTAAGATTAACATTTCCGGTTTTTGAATTGGCTACAAAATTTGAATGGATTGGGGAACCGCTGCCAAATGAATTAAAATAAACTGGTCCAATACTGGGTCCCACAGACCATTTATTGCTTTTATTTTCAGCCAATTCTGTTTCCTGTGGATTCTCAATTTCGTCGAAAATAGATTTCATTGGTTTGTCATTCTCAGGTTTTTCCTCTTCTTTGTCCGTATTTTTAGTGGCTACGCCACCAGTTTTATCAGTTTCTATGGCAGGAATTCCCTTTTGAGTTTCTTTATTAGTAAGAATTTGCTGGCTCACCGCATCCGATGATTCTTTGGCGGTAGAAGAAGCCATTCCCGCATTTTTATTTTCAGAGGACCGGTTTTCCGTATTTGTTTCTGGCACTTCATCTTTGTTAATCTGACCCCTGGTGTTTTCAGAATAAACCGATGAAATTCCCGTTTCTGTAGCTGTAATTCCGGACATGTCGGTTCTATTTTCCTGCTTTAAATTCTTTTTTTCGATAGACTTAGCAATTGAGGCCTCCCCATTCAGTACTCCTGATGAAGGCATATTAGAGTCCTTTGACGGGATTACATTAGTTTTTTCTTTTTCAGTCTCCGTTGAATTTGCCACAGCACTCCTGCCTTCATCTGTGTCATCCGGTAAAGCATTTTCAATATCATCTGCCCCGCTATTATCTATTGGGGTAACACTTTCAACATCGGTTATTATTTCATCCGAATCACTGTTGTTATTCAAAGGAATAAAAACGTATAATAATATGGCTAAAAGCGCTGCTACTCCTCCCAATTTCCACCAAAGGGGAACAATGCGACGATTCCTTTTCCCTTTATCCAGGGAGGCAGAAATTGCCTTCCAAACTTTTTCGTCCGGAACTTCCTTAAAGTCTTTCAACTTCTCCTGATACAATTTGTCAATATTTTCTTTTTTCATGCCTTAGGTAGTTAAGCAATGTTTATATTTTTTTTCTTTATTTTTTCTTTCAAAATCACCCGGGCCCTTGCCAGGTTTGATTTTGAAGTCCCCTCTGATGTTCCCAATTTTTCACTAATTTCCTTATGGGTAAATCCATCGAGGACATACATATTAAAAGTGAGTCTGTATTTATTGGGAAGCTCCTGTATATAACGCAGCAGGGTGGGGAGTTCAATATCTAAAAATTCTGAACCTGAATCAATTTCAGATTCTTCCGCTACATTTTCTGTAACCACTTTCAGGTATTCTTCCTTTCTATATTTTTGAAGTACCGTATTAACAGTAACTCTCTTAATCCAACCTTCAAATGACCCTTTAAACTTATACTGACCAATTTTTTCATATATGGTCATAAAGCTGTCATGAAGATTATCTTCGGCCTCCGTTTTATTGCGCGAATATTTAAGGCAGATACCGAACAATAATTGTGCATAGTTTTTATACAATTGTTCCTGCGCTTTTCTATCTCCTCTTTTACAATTATGTATGAGTTCTTTTAGACTCAAAATAGTAGTTAGATTAATAAAACCTAAAATAGTAGATTATGGGTTTACAGGAACTTCAATTTCCAAATATTCCTGTTCGCCGTTTTCATTTTCCCCAGTCCAGAACCTAAAGAGGTAAGTTTCTGAATAGAGACAAATAAAATTAAATGAAGATTCTGCTTCGCGCATGCCTTCCAAGCACTCCGGATCATCAAATTGCGAACCTATAGGAACTACATTTCTTGTCGTTTGTTCAATGGGGGTTACGTCAAAACCCTCAAAAGAGGCACATCCATTAGGCAACATATAAGTTACTTTAATTTGATAGGTCTCATGCTGATTAAATGAATCGGGTAATTCTGCACTAATAACCTGCAGTGGGATAAAATAAAAATTTGGTTGATCGTCATCCAAACTACAGGAAGACAAAACAAATGCGAATAACACCAAAATCAGGGAAACTATTTTTTTCATCATTATCTATTAAAATCTCTAGTACAAGATGATAACATTAGACAATGGTTGCTTAAAAAAAGAGGAATACAATAAAACAGCTATCCGTGATTAGGCTTTTACAGCACTGATTGCTTCTTTTATTTTGCTTTCTAATTCTTCAGTGAGTTCCGGATTATCATGCAGAAGTGATTTTACTGCATCTCTCCCCTGCCCGAGCTTTGTGTCTCCGTAACTGAACCAGGATCCACTTTTTTTGATGATTTCATATTGCACTCCA
>JAHEBI010000286.1 GCA_024642325.1 Eudoraea sp.
ATAGTAAAACCTTTAAAAATCGGTCTGGCATGTAATTTACAAATTAACCGATGGGGCCCGTAATTGCATAAATATACAAATTTTGACATAATAATGTGCTTCGCTAAATGAAAATAGACTTTCGGACAGTAATTATGGCTATTCATCCCTTCCTGCTTTTATTTAATCCGGGATATTATTTCTTTCGTATGCCGCATAGGTATGATTAACACCTGCCGGGTAATCTGTAAAGAAAACATGAACAAATCTGTAGCACGCCTTTTAGTTTTAATTCTTGTAACTACCTCGTGCAAATCAGAGAATAAAAGTGATGCATTGACAACGAACGACATACTTACCAATAAATTAAATGTATTGATTGATTCCTGCTGGAATGATCATAATGTATCCCGGATCAATAAATTAGTATCTAAGGATTTTATTAGAATACAAAACGGGATTACCGTAGCAGGAAATGAAAATGAAATGGCGGCTCATATGAATGTCTTTTTTACAGGTTTTCCTGATTTGAAAATTCAATACCATGATGCGTATATTCAAGGGAACGACATATTTATGAATTGGGAATGCACAGGCAGTAATACAGGGATATTTGGTGAAATGCCTGCAACAGGGAAAAAGATAAAAATTCAGGGGTTTTCACATCTTTATTTCACAGAAGAAGGTAAATTATTTAAGGAAGACGTCTATTATAACGAACTCGACCTCCTGCAACAACTGGGTTATACCCTAACATCGCCTGTGTTGCAATAAGTTTGAACAGATATAATAATAAGTTTAACCAAAATTGAATTAAACATGAGAACATTTAAAATGAGATTAACAAGTTTATTTTTACTATTACTTTCGGCTGGCATAGGTTTCGCCCAGGACGGTAATAAGCCCCAGGCTTACTGGGTCCACGAAGATGTAGTCAAACCTTCCAAAGTGACTGACTACGAGTCCATTTGTAAGGAACTTACGGATAACGCAAGAAAATTTAACATTCAGGAATTAAATACTATAGTGACCAATACCGAAGATGACCGGTATTTATGGGTATCTCCTATTGCAAATATGGCAGATATTGACAAGCCAATCTTTACAACCCTAATGGAAAAAATGGGTAAAGAGACCTTTTCGAATATGTTTAACCGAATGGATGAATGCTATGATGTTGAACAGGATTATATCATACATTTAGACAAAACACTCTCCTATATGCCGGAAGGTATCACTCAAACACCCGAAGGTGAAGATTATCGCAAATTCTTCTACTTCTATATTACACCCGCAAACCGTGCTATGGTGAAAAAAAATATGGAAGCCATAACAAATTTATTTGCCAGTAAAGGCTCGAAATTCTATTACAGAGTTTACAAAAGTGGTTTCGGAACCAGGGGTGAATTTTATATGGTAGCAGCAGCGGCAAAGAATGCTGCTGACTATAGCGCAAAAGTAACTGCCAACAATGAGCTGTTAGGTGCTGAATGGCCTAAATTATATAACGAGCTAAGAAGTAATTTGTTAAAATATGAAGTGGTTTCAGGAAGGATGAGACCGGATATGGCTTATAGCCCATCCAAATAAATAGAAACTTAAATCTCCCCAATAGTCAATAACTCTTGGGGGTATTTATTATATACTAACCATTTAAAATTTAAAATATGAAGAAAATTCTCTTATTATGTCTTGCAACAACATTTCTGATGAGTTGTAAAAATGCCGAACCTAAATATTTTTCTTCATCTCCTGAAATAGATGAAGTAAAAGCACTTATCAAGGATTATAACGCAGGTGATTGGACCGCCTGGCTCTCCCATTATGCAGATGCAGCCAAACTTCATCATAATACACTGGAGGATGCAACCCCAGCCGAGGTTCTTGAAGGGCTTAAAGGTTTGCTTGCAGCGACTTCAGGTTATGGATTTACAGACAAGGATATATTCTACGAAATGGTGATTGATGATAAAAACGAAAAATGGGTAAATTTCTGGGGAACCTGGGAAGGAACTCTTGCGGCGAATAACCAAAAACTGATTATCCCGGTTCATCTTACCCTGCAATTTGCAGATGGCAAGATAGTTGAAGAGCATGCCTATTATAATTTATCGGAATATATGGCAGCCATGCAAAATATAGAAGCCGCTAAGATGGCTGAGGAAGAGGATGTATTGAATTAATCTATAAAAATATCATATAAATGAAAAAAATATTTTTGTTAGGACTTGCTGTGGCTCTTTTTTTGGCATGTGAACAAAAAGCGGAAAGGTACAGCACTTCGGGTCCTGAAATTGATCTGGTAAAAGGAATAATTGCCGATTATGAAAAGGGCGATTGGGACAGTTGGATGGAAAAATATGCTGATACGGCAAAAGTCTATTACAATCAATGGGATGACAGCATAACTGTAGCAGAATCAATGGAAGGGCATAAGCAGACAATTTCCCAATTAAGTTCGTATGGCTTTGGTGATAATGTGACATTTGAAAAAATAATAAGTGACAATGGAAATACATGGATTAATTTCTGGGGAAAATGGGAAGGTACCCTTAAGGAAAGCAATAAAGTAGTTGTATTACCTGTACATCTCTCTCTTCGGATTTTAAATGGGAAGGTAGTACAGGAGAATGGTTTTTGGGATAACTCAATTATGCAAACGGCACTCCGTGAAATTGAAGAGATGAAAAATATGCCCGAAATTGAGAAAACCATTATGGCTAACCATGATAAAATGGTTGAGGCCTGGAATAGCAATGATGCCAATGCTTTTAAAACACTTACCACTTCAGACGTAACCCGAAATTCCAATGGAATGAGACAAGCCAAAAACCAGGATGAATATATAGCTTTGATGCAACAATTCCATACAGGTTTCCCGGATTTCAAGGTAAGGCTGGACAGTAAACTTCTTAAGGATGGGAAATCCTATTTGTATTGGACTTGTACAGGCACCAATAACGGAGATTTTATGGGCAATCCACCTACTAATAAAAAAATGGAGATCCACGGGTTCAGTGTATGGGAATTTAACAGCGATGGCCTGGCTATCAGGGAAGATGCCTTTTTTGACAATATGGATTTATTAAGTCAATTAGGATACGCAATTACACCACCGGCAAGCAATTAATATTATTAAAATAAATATATTTCTAACCATAAATCATACTCAAAAATGAAAAAATTATTCTACCTGATGATGTTTATACCTTTTTTGGTAATATCTCAAAACACCAATGAATACATGGTCATGGAAAACGTGATGTTAACCGCGATTCCGGCCAAAACTTCAGAATTTGAAGCGGGTTTAGCCGCACACAATAAAAAATACCATGCAGAAGGTATACACGGTGCCCGTGTATATTGGATTTCCAATGGCAAAAATGCCGGAAAATATATTTGGGCAATGGGGCCATTACCATGGAGTGCCATGGACAGCCGGCCGGCAGCTGCCGGACATGACGAAGACTGGAGTAACAACGTAGTTCCTTACACCACAGCTGAAAGTGACGTTACCTACTGGAGGTTTCATCCTCAGTTCTCCAGTTTTCCAAAAGACTTTGACCTGAAGTATTTATCGGTATTCATGGTAGATTTTAAAAGATTTAAGTACCCGGAAATGATCAGTATTCTGGAGAGAGTAAAGAAAGTAAACTCGGAAAAGAATCCTGATGAGACCTATGGTGTCTATACCAATGAAATGCCTGATACCAATGATGGCAGAGATATGGCATTTGTCAATTTCTTTAGCAATTCAGGATGGATGGGCCGTGAAGACACCTTTCCCAAAAAATTTGATGAAGTGCATGGAGATGGAAGTTTTTCAAAATTTTTACAAGACGTGGAGGCAGCTACGAATGGGGATCGCTCGGAACTGTGGACATACAGGGAAGACCTTAGCGGACTTAGTGCTACTGTTAATTCTCAAGATAGACAATAATGATATTTCCATAATTTGGATCTTTATAGGAAAGTATAATTCCTATAGTGGTGACACTACAATATCTATGTTAAATTAACCAACCATTCAAAACCCGGTATTATACCGGGTTTTGTTTTTGTTGATACTATTTTCACAGGCGGTACATTATTATAAATACTTTAAAACCATAATTAGCGCATTACAACAATCTTTATTAATTTGCCCGGGAATCCAAAATACAAATCATGCAAAAAATTTTTTCCTTCCTTTTCATCGCACTCCTTTTTAGTGGAAACGCCTTCGGTCAGC
>JAHEBI010000287.1 GCA_024642325.1 Eudoraea sp.
TGCTTAAAGCAGAATTAGACAAACAAAATGATGATTAAAATCTTCAGCAAAAGCCAATGATAAATTTCTTTAGTGGACAGAGCGTTAAAAAAACATTCAGTGAATGTTTTTAGCGAATGGACCAGCCTGCCGCGCTGGCGTTTAAAGCAAAAACTATGATTAATTTTTTCAGACGCATCCGCAAGAAACTGGCTGACGATAACAAGCCTCTAAAATACATGAGGTATGCTATTGGGGAAATTGTGTTGGTCATGATAGGAATCCTTCTGGCGCTTCAGGTGAATAATTGGAATGAAGCACGTAAGAGTAGAATTATTGAAACCGTATTGCTGAAAACTATAAAAAGTGATTTAAGTAGAACCTTATCTGATGTCAAAGATGATTATGAAAATCATCTCAAAAGTCAAAATAGTGGGAATAAATTTAAGCGCTTCTTATTAGGTGAGAATATGCCAGAGGATTCAATATTTATGCATTTTAATAGATTCAGTCAAGACAGACATTTTTTTCCAAAATCATCAGGTTATGAATCTTTAAAATCGTCCGATATGAACATAATTTCAAATGATTCTCTTAGAATGATAATTACTGAATTATATGAACTAACCTTTCCAAGGATAAAAGAATGGGACGAATCTAATCCTAGATGGGACATTGGAATCGTACTTTATCCTTATTATAAAAAACATTTTATTTTGACAGATGAAATAGTAGAAAATAAAATGCATACTCCTGCGATTCTTACATATAATTTCAAATTAAAATCTCTTGAAGATATTAGGAATGATAATGATTTTCAAATTGATATTCAGGAAGTATTTCAATTAAGAAACCGCAAAATTTGGTTGAATGGACTAGGTATTGGTAAGATTGAATTGGTTCTTTCAAATATAAATAAAGAACTTGAAAGATTAAATGTAAACGATGAGATCATAGGCAAAGGACAGTTTTCAGAAGGAGATAGCCTGGATAAGTAAAGTAATGTTCCCAAGGAGATTTGATTGATCAATCTTTTTTCAATCTTGATTAATCAAGATTTTTCAAGAAATCCACCCATTCTTGTTACTATAAAAATAATAAAACCCACAAAATCAATAGATTAAGAAGATTTTAAGTACTTGAGGCGGGACTTACCGACTTCGTCGGTTTGTCTCGCCCGAACGTGTTGAGAATGGAAAACCAATCATTGCATGATTGTTTTTTGTTTTCGTCCCTTTGAAAAAGTAAAGATGAGATTTAATAGAATTACCTGTGACGGGAATTACCTCCTACGTCGGTTTGTCCCGCCCGAACGTGTTGAAAATAAAAACCAAGCCTAATGGCTTTGTTTTTTAATTGCTCACTTCTTTGTCAAAACAAGTTTTACAAATCGTTCACAACCAAAAAACCAGTGCATTTGCACTGGTTTTTATCTATTCGTACTCGAGGCGGGACTTGAACCCGCACGGCCTAATGGCCATTGGATTTTAAGTCCAACGTGTCTACCAATTCCACCACTCGAGCTTAATTAACTTGGTAGTGGCTGCCTAAACACGGGCAGCACGTGGATCTTTCTGTGAGCGAAAAACGGGATTCGAACCCGCGACCTCCACCTTGGCAAGGTGGCGCTCTACCAACTGAGCTATTTTCGCATGTTATAAAGAACGTGGCATCCCAAAGACAGACGCGGACGCAAATTTAATACAATTCTATAAAAAGCAAAGAACTTTTATTCAAAAAGAATGCGATGTATGTCAAAAGCTATAAAAACAGGTTTTGCAGGAATCAATGACTCATTTTTCGACATTTTAAAAGCTTGGAATCAGGAAGTCGCTTTTTTATTCTTGCTGAGCATCCGCTTAATTTCATTGAGCTTCATTAAAGCTTCAACAGGCGTTAAGGTGTTGATGTCTAGATGAACAAGTTCCTCCTTAATTTGTTCCAGTAAAGGATCATCCAGGTTAAAAAAACTAAGCTGCATTTCATTTTGCGCTGCCTGTAAATTATCTGTGAGCTCTTCACTGGAATGCGATTTTTCCAATTTTTTCAGAATCTTTTCAGCCTTGTGTATAACCTGCTGCGGCATCCCTGCCATTTTCGCTACATAGATCCCAAAACTGTGCGCACTTCCCCCCGGCACAAGTTTCCTTAAGAATAACACCCTATCCTTTAACTCTTTAACGGCTACATTGAAATTCTTAATTCGCTCAAATGTAGCGGCCATTTCGTTGAGTTCATGATAGTGCGTTGCAAAAAGGGTTTTGGCCCTGGCCGGATGTTCATGCAGGTATTCAGAAATAGCCCATGCAATGGAAATACCATCATAAGTACTGGTACCCCTTCCTATTTCATCCAGAAGTATCAGACTCCTTTCAGAAAGGTTATTGAGGATAGAAGCCGTTTCATTCATTTCAACCATGAAGGTAGATTCACCCAGGGAAATATTATCACTTGCGCCAACCCGGGTAAAAATCTTGTCAACATAACCGATGCTGGCTGCTTCGGCCGGAACAAAACTTCCCATTTGTGCCAATAATACGATCAGGGCAGTTTGTCTTAATATGGCCGATTTACCGCTCATGTTAGGCCCGGTAATCATGATAATTTGCTGCGATTCCCTGTTTAAAACCAAATCATTTGGAATATATGCCTCCCCGGGTGGAAGTTGTTTTTCTATGACAGGGTGCCGGCCATTTTTAATGGAAATTTCCGTACTGTCATTTAATGAAGGTGCCACATAATTGTTTTCTTTTGCCAATTGTGTAAAACCACACAGGCAATCAAGTTTCGCAATCAGGTGGGCATTTTGTTGTACAGGGGCAATATACTCCTGAAGCCATACAATCAGTTGGGAGAACAGTTGCTGTTCAAGATTTAAAATACGTTCCTCGGCACCCAGGATCCTGGATTCATATTCTTTCAGTTCCTCCGTAATATAACGTTCTGCGTTTACCAGAGTTTGTTTGCGTATCCACTCTTCCGGCACCTTATCCTTATGGGTGTTTCGAACTTCAATATAATAGCCAAAAACATTATTGGAGGCAATTTTAAGCGAACTAATCCCTGTCCGTTCTGTTTCCCTTTTCAGCATCTGGTCCAGATGATCTTTACCTCTAAAGGCCAGACCCTTAAGCTCATCTAACTCCGCTGAATACCCTTTTGCAATAACATTGCCTTTGAGAATATTGACGGGGGCATCTTCCTGTAATAGTTCTTTTATTTTTTTCCGCACCAAATTACAGGTGTCCATCTGTTCCCCCAGAAGTTTTAAGGATTCGTTTTCACTTTGCAGAATTAATTGTTTTATGGGGACAATAGCTTCCAAAGAATTTTTTAATTGTACCGTTTCCCTGGGGTTCACTTTACCTGTTGCCACTTTAGAGATCAGCCGTTCAAGATCCGCTATTTGTTTTATTCCATATTGCAGTTTTTGTAAGGTGCCTTCATTTTCCTTCAGATAAGAAATTACCTCATGCCTGCGTCGAATCCGTTCAATATTCTTAAGCGGAAGGGCCAGCCATCGCTTTAACATTCTCCCTCCCATTGGAGAAATGGTTTTGTCAATTACATCTATAAGGGTGACAGCATTTTCATTATACGAGTGGTACAATTCCAGGTTTTTAATGGTAAACCTGTCCATCCAGATATATTCTTCTTCGGCTACCCGTTGTATCTTGCTAATATGCTGTAATTGGCTGTGCCTCGTATCCAAAAGATAATGCATTACTACACCTGAGGCAATGATCCCATATGTTAGCTGGGCTATTCCAAAACCTTTTAAAGTGGTCGTTTTAAAATGGTTGGTAAGGGTTTCGCGCGCGTAATCTTCCTGAAAGATCCAGTCTTCCAGAAAGAAAGTATGGAAACGCGTCCCAAAATTATCCTTAAAATCTGTTTTATGCGCCTTGGAAACCAGGACTTCGTTGGGGGAAAAATTTTGCAGTAGCTTGTCTATATGTTCCAGGTTGCCCTCTGCTGTGAGGAATTCACCTGTGGAGATATCCAGGAAGGAAACCCCATGTATGTTTTTACCGAAATGAACAGCACAGAGAAAATTGTTGGACTTGGCAGTTAGGATATCATCATTTAAGGCTACTCCCGGGGTTACCAATTCTGTGACTCCACGTTTTACAATGGTCTTGGTTAATTTAGGATCTTCCAGCTGGTCACAAATGGCAACCCGTTGCCCTGCTTTGACCAGTTTAGGGAGATAGGTATTCAGGGAATGGT
>JAHEBI010000288.1 GCA_024642325.1 Eudoraea sp.
TCGTAGTTTCTGACCTGTTGATTCCCCATAGTTGAACAATAAAGAAACTACCAGCATGGATTTCGTCCAGACTTAATTCAAAGTTTTTGGATCCAGGTCTGTATAATATGAGGAGTCGGCCAAGGGCGTCATAAATTTTTATTTCGATTATTTCTTCTTTAGAATCAACAAGAAGTTTTTCTTCCTGCATATAGATTTGCACCTTGTCAGATAAAGTTGCTTCGTCGGTCAAAAGAATAGTCCTGTTAAAGACCAGGCTAAATCGGCCCGGAAATTCCCCTTTGGAAACCGTTTTAAAATCATACGCATTTTGCTTTAAATCATGCATGATCCCCAGCTCATGATCGATCAAAATAATCTCAGCCTCCTCCAAAACGCCTTCCACCCGGCCCAGTTCAAGGGTCATCGCCAAACCGTCAATTGCAACATTAAAACCGAGATCAATTTTTTTAGAGGATTCGAAAGCGCCCAGACCTTGAATGGCTAATTTTTGATCATTCAACAAAGAATAAAAGCCCAAAGACCTTCCTCCGTCCAGGTAAATGGCGTCATAGCCGTTATCCATCTGATCAGTCGCCTTGTCATCGAAGCCCATCAAAATTTGCTTGAAAGACTGGTCAGACCCTTTTAAATTGAGCCACATCCTGTCTTTTTCAATCGAATTCTTTGCCTGTGAACTTTTAAAAAACTGATCATTTGCATTGAGGAGGATCATACTTGGATCAAATACCACCGGTGCTGACTTGAGGGCCCTGACAAAAAAGCCCTGGCCGGAACCAATATTTTTGCTCACCTCAGTGTTTTCATCAACAGCAATTGCCCCAACATAATTGTAGGTGACATAATCACTGTCTGAATAACCATTATTAGAAATCTCAGTAGCATGGGTCCACAGATAAACCGTACCGTCAATAACACCATTGGTTTCTCCATTAGTGTTTAGAAAGGATTCAATATCAACGGCAGATGGATATGGATTGCCAATCAAATTAAAATCATTGTCCGGATTCTCATTGGCGCCCGCATCATTATTGAATTGCATGGGAGAGGTAGAGATGGTCCCATAATTGGGTTTCCCCTTAAAGCTTATTTCATGCTTTCCTGTTTCACCTGAAGGTCCTTCTGCTGCGTATCCCTGGCCTATGATCATGGCCCCTGAAGCCTTCCGCCAGACGTCCCAATAGGTATCATCACTCACATATTTTGACTGGTCGTAATAAAATATCCTTTCCGGGTCAACACCTGCAAATACATCTTCAATTTGCTGATCCTGAACCGGAGATGACCAATAGGTAATGTCGTTGGGATGATTTCTAACTGAGGATTTCTCGATTTTCTCTATTATGCCAGTTACACTTGCAGATGCATTTTTGATGATGAGGGATTCTGTATCTCCTATTGCTAAAGATCCTTTTGGGTCAATAGTCAAATTTCTGTGCACCGTCATATTCTTATTGTTTCCGGCTGTATTTTCTTCAAATTTTAGCGATCCCGTCTCATTAATTTTTAGATCGTATGCTGCAAAATCTTCCTCGCCACCAATATAATCACCATTGATTTCAGTATTTCTCGTACGATCGGGAGGAGAATTATTTTCCCAGGATGCTCCGTCCCAAATGGCAGGCCCAATTACATGGGTGCCCAAGGCTATGTTTTTCAATTTATCCGCCTGGTTTACTTCTTGGATAGCATCCAGTTCAATCCAATTATTGGGGTCAAAATCTCTTTCCGGAAGTTCTGTGGAATTCCCTCCCTTTGTTAAGACCTTATTTGCTCCCCATAAGCCAGGAGTTGCATATCCAAGAATGTCTTTCCGATTATTATACTTGCGGCTTCCAGGAGTTGTGGTGATCAGAATCACGTCATCACCGTCAAAATCACAAACCCTGCTTTCAATTTGAATCGCGTCACCTATAAAAGTTGCGTTCGGTAGCGAAGGACTTGGGCTGTTTTTAAAAAGCAAGACCTCATCTGCTTTCAATAAAGGGATCGATTCCGAAGCTTTTGGGGTGGCCGAGGATATGTCACCCGCAGCACCGTCGTACAGATCTATAAAATAACTGCCTGCAGGAATGTCTTTTCCAGAAATATTCTTGATCTCGATCCAATTGCTTCCTGATGTATCGTCCTGATAATACTGAGTGATCAATATGTCCTGATCTTCTTTGGTAAGATCCTTGCCAAGGTATTCATCTCTGGCGATCACCAGGGTAATATCCTTGTCAAAAGCAACTGAATTGCCAACGGCATCTGGTTGACTTGAGCTGTTATTAGTCGAATTTGGATGTTGGATTGACATAAACATATATCGATAATCGGGAGAAAATGTCATCCCTGTGGGTTCACTTCCGGCAGGGGTCCTTGCAAATATTTTAACCTTTGGACTGTCTTGGGTATGACCATTTTCAACTACCCAGATATAATTATTATCACCTCTGCTAAAACTCCCATCCTGCGCTACCCATAAATTTCCCAGATTATCAAAGACCAGATTATCATTACCTTCACCCCAAGATTCACCGTCATACGAAAAACCTCCACCTGCATATATTTCAAAATTTTCTATACCCGACGCATCCAAAGGATCTGTATCTTTAAATCTATAAATAACTCCTTTTCCTGTAAACTCTAAATTGTCTTCTCTTTTAACCGCAAAATAAACCATTCCGTCAATGGGATTAATCTCAACATCTTCTATTCCACCAAAACTTGTCGCCCCTAAAACTGCACATTGACTCAGTGTTGAGTTTTGCTGATCAGGAGTTGAATTTTGTAACAAAACCCAGTTATGATTCGAATCTTTATCTCCCCTATAAACATATAAACTCCCTTGGCTCAAATCTTTTTCATTGGTCGCAACAAATTTAAAAAGGTACCCTTCACCAGTTGTATCATCTGCTCCCTGGTAAACAGTTTTTAAATTAGAATGGACTACTGCATTTTCATGTTTAAAGTTGCCCATGGCCCAAAGCTTATCCTTGTCACTTCTACCACCAGTTTGATTGATCACTTTTTTCGTCGCCGGATCAATTTCTATGGCCCAGCCGAAGTCATGATAATCATCCAGATTCATGTCTTTTGGGTAACCGTAATTAGGATTTTGTTCCAATTCTATGCTTGTGTATTCTTCACAAGTAATAATAGTGTTCCACGGAGTTACCGTTCCAGAACAATTAGCTGCCGTTGGAAATGAGAATAAAGGAAAATCAACTAGTTTAGAACTATCATTGTCCCAACTCCAGCTCCCCAGAACATCATTAAACTCAATATCAAGAATCGTAACAGCTCCTGGAGCCATTTCTGAATTGATCGAAAGATAACCGTACTTACTACTTCCTTCAATCGGAACATATCCGGCAAAATCAAAATTTGGCCCTTTCAAGTCATTGGTTGGTATAATACCTCCGATATCTATGAAATCTTGTGTGCTAAATAAAACCTGAAAAGAATGCGTAGAGGGTAAGTTAAAATTCGAATCCTGATTACCCCCAACTAATGACGGAAACTCACTAATGTGCTGTGCATACATTAGCGTGCATGCAAAAAACAGGAAGATAAAAGACACAATACTTTTCATAGCGCAGATCGAATATTGTTTTTAAAACCAGAAAAAAAATCTCGATCAAATCATCAAATCGATCGAGTCTTCTTACCCATAAGCGTCCAAAAAATTTTGATTTCCAGGGACTTACAAATTCAAATTTACAAATAATTTTTTAATCACAGGCCTCTACTCCTTTTTCGGGCTTCCAATTACTTTGATAACCCGTTGAAAAAATAAAATTGATGGCTTTATTCCTTAATAAATTTTAAACTGCTCGAACCGCCCTGATAATAAAGTTTCAGCACGTATACACCTTGGTTGAGATGTTGTACCCCAAGGTTTTTTTTACCGGAATTGTCGACCAGTACTTTCTTTCCTAAATAATCAAAAACCTCTGCTTTTTCAAGTTCCACCTCCACATCTATGGTTAAAAAGTCTCCAACAGGATTGGGAAAGATGTTATCCCGGTTCAGTTCAACCAAGTCAACGCCTAAGGTCTTAGAACTGATACTGTATAAACTGGCACTTCCCAGGGCATTTTTCTCGGCACTTAGGTAATAGTCGTTCTGGTTAAAATAGGTGACCCCCTCTATTTGAAAAGAACGTAAAGCAGGGAGCTTTACATTGTATT
>JAHEBI010000289.1 GCA_024642325.1 Eudoraea sp.
ATGAAGGAATTATACAGATATTTCTATGAAATTCACCTCTGGATTCATGATATGCTCTAATGGTCATTAACCCGGCATATTCACCCTGCGCTCCTGAATTTGGCTGCAGCGAAGTTCCGGCGAAGCCTGTAATCTCTGTCAAATCCCTTTCCAGCTCGCGAAGTATTATTTGATAACCTTCCGCCTGTTCTACAGGAACAAACGGGTGAATGTTTCCCCATGCAGGCATACTCAAAGGCAGCATCTGGCTGGCAGCATTTAATTTCATAGTACAAGAACCCAGAGAAATCATAGAATGATTAAGTGCCAGGTCTTTTCGCTCTAATTTTTTAAGATAGCGCATTAATTCCGTCTCTGAGTGATAGGTATTAAAAACCTCGTTTTCAAGAAAAGAAGATTTGCGTACTAAAGAATATGGAATAACGTCCTTTAATTTCTCTTCAAGAGAATTAAATCCAGTAGATTCAGTCAATTCAAAAAAGCAATTTAGAATAAGTTTAATATCATCTTCGCTTGTTGCTTCATTTAGTGATATAGAAACAGTACTACTATTAATATAGTTGAAGTTTATACCATTTTTTTCCGCGATTGATTTTAAGGATTCAGTATCCGGAACCCTGACTTTAACGGTGTCGAAAAAAGAAGAATTTAATTGTTCAAAGCCCTGTTTTTCAAGTAACTGACTTAACAGCCGGGCATTATAATGAACTTTATCAGCTATATATTTTAATCCTTGTGGGCCATGATAAACTGCATAGGCGCCTGCCATTACAGCAAGCAGGACCTGAGCCGTACAGATGTTGGATGTAGCTTTATCCCTTTTAATATGCTGTTCTCTGGTTTGTAACGCCATTCGCAATGCCTGGTTCCCGTCTGTATCTCTGGTAAGGCCTATAATCCTTCCCGGGATATTTCGTTTATAAACCTCCCTGGTAGCAAAAAATGCAGCATGCGGGCCCCCATAGCCCAAAGGAATTCCAAAACGCTGTGTAGTTCCAACCACCACATCCGCTCCAATTTCCCCGGGAGGGGTTAATAAAACCAAACTGAGAATATCTGCAGCCACTGCAACTTTTATTTCATTATCTCCAGCTTGTTGAACAAAACTTCTATAATCAAATACCTCACCATATTTGCCGGGGTATTGTAAAAGAGCGCCGTAGAAATCCTTGCCAAACGGGAATGTTTCATGATCCCCAATTATCAATTCAATTCCCAGTGGCTTTGATCGGGTTTGCAGCAATGATATGGTCTGTGGCATTACTTCATTGGAAACAAAAAATTTAACCACCTCATTTTTCTTCTGGTCCCTGGTCCTGACATCAAAAAGCATAGTCATCGCCTCGGCAGCGGCAGTACTTTCGTCTAATAGTGATGCATTGGACAACTCCATCCCCGTAAGATCACAAATCACCGTTTGAAAATTTAACAGGGCTTCCAGACGGCCTTGTGCGATTTCTGCCTGATATGGTGTATATGCGGTATACCATCCCGGGTTTTCAAGGACGTTCCTTTTTATGACAGAAGGAGTAATACTTTCGTTATATCCCAGGCCGATGTAAGTTTTGTATATCTTATTTTTTAAGGCAAGGGAATTTAGATGTGACAGGAATTCATGTTCGCTCATTGCCCCGCTGAGGGCCAAAGGATTTTTAAGTCTTATTTCATCGGGAATGGTTTCATATATAAGCTGATCTATGCTCTCCGCACCAATGGTTTTAAGCATTTTTGGCAGATCTTCTTTTCGTATGCCTATATGTCGTGCGGCAAACAGGTCTGTCTTCATAATTCCGGATTTTATGGCTAAAATTATAGTGAACAAAATTAGGGATTAATTCTTGTAAAATACCGTATTTCACAGCTCGGTAGCTTAAAGTTTTTAACGAAAAACCGACGTTATGAACAGTTTGGTTATTTTTGTTTAATGGGGTGGATAGGCCGTATTTTTAATTTTTATCTGGATGCCAGTATTCATGTGGCATTTGCTGTAGTAAGCCTTTTATTGATCACCAATCTGTACTTAAACATTATACCGGAACAGCATTTAATCCAATTTGTTTTTTTTGGCACCATACCCTCTTATAATTTTATTAAATATGGTGTCGAAGCAAAAAGATATGTCCTGGTAAACAATAGCTATCACAGGCAAATTCAAATTTTAAGTCTTATAGTATTGGTATATGCCGGATACCATTTCCTTTTTTTGAGTTATCAGGTGTGGTTGGTTTGTTTTGTGCTGGCCCTGTTCATAGGATTATATGCCTTGCCCATTTCTCCAGGACATAAAAATTTAAGGAGTTCAGGGATGCTAAAAGTACTGCTGGTAGCACTTGTATGGACAGGGACTACAGTGATAATTCCTGTAATTTCTTCTCATCTTTCAGTCTCCTGGGACATTTCTCTTTATATCGCACAACAATTTATTCTGATACTCATATTGTTAATTCCATTTGAAATAAGGGATCTGGAATATGATGAATTGAATCTCAAAACCATACCACAGCGCATTGGAGTATCTAAAACCAAAATTCTTGGACTGCTACTGTCCTTAATTTTCTTTTCGATAACATTTCTTAAGGACTATTTGAGCCTGTTAGATATTATTGGAAGAGGGATGCTTTTTTTGATTTTGATTACTATGATTCTTATGACACATAGAAATCAGTCGAAATATTTTTCCTCTTTTTTTGTAGAAAGTATTCCAATTTGTTGGTTAGTGTTACTGACAGTTTTGGAAAGTTATGTTTAGATATTTTGATCTATCTTTTCTTTGAGGATTTCTTTTTCCTTTTCAGAAAGACACTGCAAATTCGCCTTATCACAAAGCATGGTTAGCTTTGTGTTTTTTTTGGAAAATGAAACACAGGTTTTACAATATAAAAGGTGAAAACCTAATTTAATTTGTTCCAGAAGTGTGGCTTCTTTATATTGTTTTTTATTGCAAATTATACTTGCTTTCTCGCAGCTAATCATATTTTAAACCAATTTTCATTAAGGCATCCCATAAGATTTGTTCTCGCCCTATGCACCATTACCCATAGGTTAGACGGATTTATGCCTAGTTCATTACAGATATCATCTGTACTTAATCCTCGAATAGTTTTCATGACAAATACCTCAGATTGCTTTTTGGGCAGTTTGGAAATACATTCCTGAATTGCCAGTCCTAATTCGTCATTTTCTATGGCATCATTTTCAAGCGTACTAAAGGGATCGGCTACCTGTTCTTCCAGCCAATCTCCCGAAGAATCACTTTGGGTACCATAATTAATTCGTACTTCGGCTTTACCTTTATTCGAATTAATCTTTCTGTAATGGTCTATCACCTTTCGTTTTAAAATGGCAATAAGCCAGGTTCGTTCCGCTGCCGTGCCTTTATAATTTTTCGCCGATTTTAACCCGGCCAGGAATGTTTCCTGTACCAAATCCTTTGCAATTTCCGCATCACTTACCCGTGAAACTGCAAAATTAAACAGATAGTCAGCGTATTGATCTACCCATAAATCAGGATTTAATTGATTTTCCGTCATTTTGATACTTGTGGAAACCAAAAATAAATTAATTTTAGTGAAATTATTAATTTTAAGTACAATACCGACAATTATGAAAAATATCAGTCTTCTAGTTCTTCTATTATTTACACAAATAAGCTGTACTCAAACTAAATCTATGTCTATTACAGAACTGACACCTCAAGATATAGAAAATGCTGTTCTTGTCGATGTTCGTACTCCGGAGGAATATGCGGAGGGTCATCTGGATAACGCAATAAACATAGATTGGTATAATGAGAATTTTATGAATGACTTCAAGAATATTGATAAAGATAAGACCATTTATGTCTACTGCAAAAAAGGCGGGCGAAGTGCAAGTGCCGCCGAGATGCTCAACTCATCCGGTTATAAAAATGTTATTGACCTGTTGGGGGGATATGATGCGTTAGAAGCAAAAAATTAGCCTAAGCTGTCTTTTTTATTAATCCGGCACGCACTAAAAGGGCCTCAATTTTAGGTTCCCTGCCCCTAAAACGCTTATAAAGCACCATTGGTTTTTCAGTTCCACCCTTTGAAAGAATCTGATCTTTAAATTTATTGGCAGTTTCTCTGTCAAAAATCCCTTTTTCTTTAAAATAGTCAAAGGCGTCCGCATCTAATACTTCTGCCCATTTGTAA
>JAHEBI010000290.1 GCA_024642325.1 Eudoraea sp.
CCTACCCTGCTGGCTCTGTGTCCCAGCATAGCGCCGGATGCTGCTCCAATAGCTGCCCCTTTGCCTGCATCACCGGCAATGGCACCAATCGCGACACCTGCCAATGCTCCCCTGGCTGCCCCACTAACTGCAGAACCGTCCGGACCTGTTTGAACTTGTTGCGCTTGTACTTGTGGAGGATTTAAAGGATCTATGCCACTTTGCTGAACGGCCCATTTATAGCAATAAGACTCATCTTCTGCCTGTTGTGCCACACTCTGGTCTTTGGCAGGAAAAACATACAAGCCCACTTTTTTGGATACCATAGCTCCTAGAGACTGTTCCTGGGCATTTACACTGCATACAGCTCCTAAAAATATAAAACTGATTGCAAATAAATATTTAAACTGAGATAATTTCATAACCCTGTATTGTTATAATTTATTAATTAAAAAAAGAAAAATATAATCCCTTAATGTACTGATTATTATTATTTAAAAATGATACATAAAAGTACGATAATAGCAGTTTTTTAGGAAACTTTAGGGGTCTTTTATTGTGGGGCTCCCTTTTAAATTTTTAAAATTTTTCCAGCATTGAGATTGAGGATATTTGTTAGATTACTGCCTGAATAAATCCTTTTCTTTTCACTATTTTTGTGGAATTTTCCAAAACGCTTCAAAATTATTCTATGAAAAAAATAGCATTCCTCATATTTGGACTTTTGATAGCCTGTAACACTTCTCAAAAAACAGTTGCAGAAAATCAGGATGCTACAATTAGCTCTGTAGAGGTAAATCCAAAGATATATGCAGAAACTATTACCCAAAAAGAATTAAAAGAACATTTGTATATCTATGCTTCGGATGAGTTTCAGGGTAGAGAAACGGGACAACCCGGACAAAAAAAAGCGGTTGACTATTTGCAGGCCAGTTATAAGGCCATGGGAGTACCTGCGGCCCAGGAGGACGGTAAGTATTTTCAAAAAGTTCCACTGGAGCTGACAAAATTACCTGGTGGCACTATTAAAACCGGGAATGTTTCCTATGAGCTGGGGACAGACTTCATTACATTTTCTCCCATTGAAGGTGATTTCAGTGAAATTATTTATGCAGGATATGGAATAGAAGACAAGGGCTATTCAGATTACGAAGGTCTTGATGTATCCGGAAAACTGATATTAATAAAGTCCGGAGAGCCTTCGAAAGATGATGGTAACTATATACTTTCGGGAAGTAAGGAAAAATCTGTTTGGAGTAACATGTCTGATGGCCCTGCTGCCAGGTTAAATTTAGCACGAAGTAAAGGAGCAAAAGGGGTGCTTTTTTATGACCCTGATAATTACGGGCGTTATCAGAGATATTATGAATATTTGAAAGGTAATAACAAAGAAAACATGGTACTCAAAACTGAAGAAAACAATGCGGAATTGATTCTTTTGAGCGAAACCATGATTAAAAATGTATTTCCTTCAATCGGGCAGGAAAAAACTTCCGGAATAATTTCACAACCCATATCCCTTCAAATTAAAAATAACAATGTGGCGGTTCAGTCCGAAAATGTTGTTGCGGTCATACGTGGTTTTGAAAAACCTGATGAATACGTGGTCATCTCATCACATTTAGATCATATCGGAGTTAATGATAATGGGGAAATCAATAATGGTGCAGATGATGATGGTTCGGGAACCGTTGCCCTGCTGGAAATAGCCGAAGCTTTTAAACAGGCAGTGGATACAGGAAACGGGCCTAAAAGATCTATAGTGTTCCTTCATGTGACAGGAGAAGAAAAAGGGTTACTGGGATCGCAATATTATACAGATACTGACCCTGTTTTTCCATTGTCCCAGACCGTTACCAACCTCAATATCGATATGATCGGAAGAATTGACCCGAAACGCAAAGGAGATAGAAATTACATATACCTTATAGGTTCTGACAAGTTGAGTTCAGACCTCCATACATTGTCTGAGGAAGTCAACAGTACATATGCACAACTCGAATTGGATTATACCTATAACGATGAAAATGATCCCAACCGCTTTTACTACAGGAGTGACCATTACAATTTTGCAAAGAATAATATTCCAATCATTTTCTATTTTAGTGGCACTCATGAGGATTACCACAGACCCGGAGACACCCCTGACAAAATAAATTATGACTTGCTGGAAAACCGGGCACGATTGGTCTTTTATACCGCCTGGGAAATTGCAAACAGAAATGAACGTATTGAAGCAGACGTCGTTCCTTCTAAATAAAGATTGCAATCAGTTTAGAATAATTCGGTCTTTTAAAGTTTTAAAACTATTCTGAAATAACTTAAAAAAATAAGCCCTGACATTAGTGACAGGGCTTTAAACATTTACTTTGGGTGGAAGACCGGGTTCGAACCGGCGACCTCTGGAACCACAATCCAGCGCTCTAACCAGCTGAGCTACAACCACCATTTGTAAGCGCTGGCAAAGGTAAATTTTTTTAGCCATTGTTTCAAAATAAACTCCTGATATTTTTAGATAGGCAAACCACACTAAACCTTATGCAAACTATTACTTCTATTCATGCAAATTCAAGAACAACCCCAAAAACATCGATGAAATACACTTTAAAGTCGATAAAACACACAAAAATTGGCGTTTCACAACATATTTTAGACCATTAGGTATTTGGGGTGTAATTTTATTTTTAGAATTGGTTACTAACCTATGCCCCTTATTTTGACTCGTATCCGGACACTTTGTACAGCTGTCACTAAATATGCCGCAGTTGTTATGCTTCTCTTATGTGGTATGACTGGTGTTGAAGCACAACAGAAAGTTCAGGAAAAAATAAAAGATAGTATAAGGGAGCTAAGGGCTCAAACTAATTTTTCACCTAAAGATACTCTTCATATTGATCTTTTGAATGATTTAGGAGCACAGCTTAGATATTATAATACAGACAGCCTGCTACTACTCTCCAAAGAAGCACTTCAATTAAGCATAGACTCAGGTTACAAAGAAGGAGAATGCAACTCCAGACTGCGCCTTGGTGATTATTATTCAGATAAAGGCGATACGGAAAACGCCATTTCTAATTATACTGCCGGTCTCAAGATCGCCAAGGAACTTGGAAATAAGAAGCTTAGCCTTCGTATCATTAACAATCTGGCTGGTGAAAATGCCTATAAAGGAGATTATGCGCATGCCCTGACAGGATACCTGGAAGCCATTGAGATTGCTGAAGAAATAGATGAAAAAAAGATGTTATCCATTATGAATGAAAACATCGCCAACCTGTATGCTACACAAAAAGATTATAAACAATCGCTTGATTTTTTCAAAAGAGTAACTAAAATTAACGAGGAACTGGGTGATGAGATTATCGTTGCAGAGACTTTAAGCAACATGGCTTCAGTATATGCAGATATGGGTAAACTGGACTATGCCATGTTTAATATCAATAAAAGCATTGCAATTTTTGAAAAACACAAAATACTGGATTGGCTGGCCTTTTCATATGAAATTAAAGGCAAGGTGTATTTAAAAGAAAATAAGTACGAATGGGCTCTTTTTTGGTATAACCAAGGTGAATTGCTACATAAAGAGTTGGATGACCCCCGAAGTAGGATAGACCTGTTTAATGGAATGGCTGAGGCATATTTAGGGCAAAATAAAGATAGTATTTCCGAAATATTTGCGGAGCGGGCCTATGAAATATCTGATAGAATACAATTTCTGGAAGGCACTCAAAAATGCGCTTATACGCTATACAGGGTAAATAAAAATAAGAAGAATTACGTAAAGGCCTTAGGCTATCACGAACTCTATCAAAAACTTTCTGATACTTTATCCAGAAATGAGAATAAGAAGAGTTTAACCATGTTAAAAACCAAAATCGAATATGATAAGCAGAAGCAAATGCTCATTGAAGAAAATGAAAAAGCATTAGCCGAACAGCAAAAGTATATCATCGTTGCGCTGCTTATACTAGTAGTATTTATGATCATTACATTTTTGGTTCACAGGGGACAGAAGATCCAAAAACGTCTTAATAAAGAATTAGAATTTAAAAAAGAAGTTCTGGAAAAACGCGAAGCTGAACTACAGGACAGTAATGAAACGAAAACCAAATTATTCTCAATAATTGGACATGACCTTAGGGGTCCTGTCGGGGC
>JAHEBI010000291.1 GCA_024642325.1 Eudoraea sp.
GAACCTAATGGAGCATCTGTAAAAACTACAATCATACATGACCCGTCCACATCATCCTTAAATGTTGAAGGGTAATTATTTAATTCTTTGGCGATCGGAACTCCGTTTAATTCAAAAACTCCCCCAAAATTCGACTGGACTAAAACACCCACGGTATATGCCCCATAAGATTTTGGGATGACCCGTGATGAAGTGCCTATGCCGCCTTTGTATTCAAAGCAGCTTGTTCCGGTTCCCGCACCTACATTGCCTTCGGCGACAATTCCTGTTTTTGCATTTTGTATGGCACTTAAGACATGTTCTTGAGTAACATGCCTGCCCCGAATATCATTAAGCCATCCGTCATTAGTTTCGCCGACAACAGCATTTACAGAACCTATATTTTCATTGCCAGGTTGTTCTAATGTATAGGTAATCAGAGCATCAGATGCTACCGGGACACTCAATGTATTTGTGAGGATAATTGGAGTTTCAATGTTCCCCAATTCTTTTACCTGGCTGTAACCGGCAAGTTTCCCGAAACCATTGCCAATATATATTGCGGCAGGAACTTTTAACTGAAAAACATTTCCCGAATGCGGCACTATTGCGGTCACTCCGGTTCTAATGTCATCTCCATTTATCAAGGTAGTATGGCCAACTTTAACGCCTTTGACATCGGTAATTGCATTGTTTAATCCGGGTTTTAAAACACCAATTTCGATTCCGTAATCCCTGACCCTTCTATTTTGAGTAAAAGCATTCATTGCAATAAACATTATGACTGTTAATACTATTGGATGTTTAATCATTTTGGTTTTTTTCCTGACTTTCCTGATTTTTATATAAACCTGTTTGCTGTTTTACCAGATATTGTTGAATGGCATCAACATCATTTTCGTCAAGAACATCAGCAAAGGAAGCCATTCCGTTAGGTGCAAATACTCCTTTCAGAACAATATCTTTAAAAATACCATGAGTAGCAGGAATGACCTTTGCCAGGTTTGGATATTGCGAATAATATTCGGTGTTTTCTCCAGCTAAATGGCAACCGACACAATATGTAAAAAAAAGGGATTCTCCTTTTTCCACCATTTGCTCATCCAATTCAAGTTCTATCGGTTCGGGAATTTTACTTATTACTACTTTGGGGGGTAAAGGGGTGTCGCCGCCGCCTAATTTAAATGCTAAAATCCGGCCATAGTTTTGATACTTATGTATCGCAGCTCTTTTATCTACAGGACCTATTATAAGTTCATTACCTCCATATCCGGCCATGACCGCTATGTATTGCTCTCCATCAATTTCGTAAGACATTGGAGCTGCCATGATTCCGGTCCCGACTTCAATCTCTTTCAGGAGTTCTCCTGTAGCCGCTTCATATATTTTTAAATATCCGGTATTTATTCCTTGAAATACCAGATTGCCGGCAGTCGAAAGCACACCTCCGTTACCCCTGGTAACGGGCTGTACTATTTCCCATGCAACCTGCTGTTTTATAGGATCCCAGGCTTTAAGTTTGTTCATTTCCACCGTATCCGTCTGCCCCAATAAATATTTCCGGTTTTCTTCTGAGTAAGGTGGCCCCGTTCCATCATAGAGTATTCCTGTGCCCCACTTTAACTTCTTGAATTCGAATGATTCATCAACCATGTAAATCCATGGATAGATGATTTCAGGGATATAAACCAGGCCTGTTTTGGGACTGTAGGACATAGGGTTCCAGCTATGGCCTCCGGGCAACGAGGGATTTACCAGTTTTGGCTCATCCTTATACCAGCCCTGACCCGTTTTAACCGGCTTGCCCGTTTTCAGATCAACATGACTTGCCCAATTCACTTTGGTATATTTTTCGGCGGAGAGTAATTCTCCGGTGGCCCGGTCCAGGATATAGAAAAAGCCATTTTTGGGAGCCTGCATCAAAACTTTACGTTTCTCTCCTTGAATTTCAAGGTCGGCTAAAATTATGTTTTGTGTGGAGGTATAATCCCATATTTCCCCGGGGGTAGTCTGATAATGCCATATCAGTTTTCCATTATCCGGATTGATAGCAAGAATAGATGAAAGAAATAGGTTGTCCCCGCCCGATGGACTTCTTAACCAAATTGGATAAGGTGAAGAATTGCCGGTGCCCACATAAAGTAAATTTAACTTTGGATCGTAGGCAGATTGTCCCCAAACTGTGCCTCCACCACCGGCTTCCCAATTTGAATTTGGATCCCAGGTTTTTGATGCCATTTCTAATTCCTTATGTTCAAATCCTTTTTTTGGGTCTCCAGGGACTATAAAAAACCTCCACTTTTGTTCTCCTGAGTCAAGATCATAAGCGGTTATATATCCCCTTACCCCAAATTCAGCCCCTGAATTACCGATGATGACAATATCTCCTGCCACCTGAGGTGGCCCAGTAATAGTATAAGCTAAAGTTCTATCTGTAAAAGTATCCTTCCGCCACAGCACCTTGCCATCTTTGGCGTTTAGGCAAACCATATAACCGTCTAATGTCCCAACATATACTTTTCCTTTCCAAACTGCTACTCCGCGATTAACAACATCGCAACAAGTCCTGCGATTGTATGAAGCATCCACCTTGGGATCATATTTCCATATTTCCTCCCCTGTTTTTGCATTTATGGCGTAAACAAATCCCCATGCACCTGAGGTATACATGATTCCATCTACTACGAAAGGAGTTGCCTCTAATCCACGAGGAATCCGACCAATGGTTGATCTGGCATCGTATTCCCAGGCAAAGCCCAAATCCTCTAAATTGCCGGAGTTAATCTGATCCAGGTTGGAGTAATGCTGTTGCTTATAATTCCCTCCTAAAGATAACCAGTCACGGGCCGTTTCAATCAGTATTCTTTCTTCATCTATCCAGCCCTCAGGGTTCTCTTTTTTGCAGCCCAGAATAGTTGCGAATAATGCGATAATTATGATAGATTCCCTCATTGGTTGATTGTTTTAGTTCCTGTTTATATTGGAGCACCAGCCGAACTATTTGGATTATATAGTATTCGTATTTCATATGCTTGGTATTTCTCTGCCCGCTACCAATGTTTTATATGAATAACAAGTGCAGTACAAGTGTAACATCAGGTTACACCAAAATTTAATACATCCCAAGGTAATGAATTTTTGGGTTAAGAAAAGGGCAAATGCGATGGGCAGTTTTAATGCCAATTGCCTGACTTCCGGATACTCAGATCCCTTTAAAATGAACCTCATTTCTGTTAGCTGACATCGTATAAAAGTTGAGTATGGGATTATAGTTATTATTGATGGTAAAATGGCATAAATCAGCCAACTTTTAGGTAACTTTAGTAGTTCTAAAAGTAAAATCAAAAATCAATTGAATTATGGATACTAAAAAAGGCATGTCCTCTAATGATAGTACTGCAAGTTCCAATGTTAATGGTGAAAGCAAATGCCCTTTTATGGGGGGAGCTATAAAGCACAGTGCCGGCACCGGCACGTCAAACCGCGATTGGTGGCCCAATCAGTTAAATTTAAACATCCTGCGTCAACACTCTTCCCTTTCTAATCCGATGGGTGAGGATTTCAATTACGCAGAGGAATTCAAGAGCCTTGATCTGGCTGCTGTGAAGAAAGACCTCTTCGATCTGATGACCACTTCTCAGGACTGGTGGCCTGCCGATTTTGGTCATTACGGTCCATTCTTCATTCGGATGGCGTGGCATAGTGCAGGAACATACCGGATAGCCGACGGCCGTGGAGGAGGAGGTTCAGGTACGCAACGCTTTGCGCCGCTTAACAGCTGGCCTGACAATGCAAACCTTGATAAAGCGCGTTTGCTGCTTTGGCCGGTCAAAAAGAAATATGGCAGGAAAATTTCGTGGGCAGATCTGATGATCCTTGCTGGTAACTGTGCTTTAGAGTCGATGGGCTTCGAAACTTTTGGTTTCGGTGGCGGACGTGAGGATGTATGGGAACCTGAGGAAGATATCTATTGGGGTTCTGAAGGTGAGTGGTTGGGAGACAAAAGATATACCGGTGACCGGGAACTGGAGAATCCGCTTGGTGCTGTTCAGATGGGTCTGATCTATGTGAATCCGGAAGGACCGAATGGGAATCCTGATCCGCTAGCCGCTGCCCGTGACATACGTGAAACTTTTGGG
>JAHEBI010000292.1 GCA_024642325.1 Eudoraea sp.
AATTTGTATTCAACCATACCACTTTTGATCCTGATTATGCGGATGATCAGGCTGTACTTAGTGCCTACAAGCCTTTGGGAATAGATCCAGGAAAGACATTTGATCCAAATAGCCAGATAAAAATTAATGGTAAGCAATTCCGTGAACGAGCAGAGGAGATTCAGAAGCTGTGGCTTTCAAATTTGTCAGATAAAAAAATAATGGATAGAATAGGTCCACTAGGGCACCAACCCAAAGGAAAGACAAGTTTAGAATCAGTTTTATCAAATTCAATAATCGGTCCTATTGGAATTCCTCAGGAAGAGGCAGTATACCCTCAGGTGTTAGCAATTGATGGTAAGCCTATAAATGCCATGAATGATTATGTGATAAGAATGACTAAAGAAGAATTACCACCTGCCAAGGCTTTTTGGTCCTTAACGCTTTATGACCTCGATGAGGGTTTTTTCATTCCAAATGATCGCAAGAAATACAGCGTTGGTGAAAATGGAGGAATGGAATTGAATGCGGAAGGTGGTATTGATATCTATATAGCTGCGGAGAAACCAGAAGGTATACCCGAAGAAAATTGGCTGCCAATTACACGTGAAGACTTGAATCTTAGTATAATGATGCGAATTTATGTGCCTGATCTTGAGAAGATGAAAACTTGGAAGACACCGCTAGCTGAACAAATATAATTGATACACAAATCCACTAAAAAAAGTCAAAATGAAAAACTTTCGAATGTGCATTATGTCTTTGATGGCAATTAGTTTCTTTTTTGCTTGTAATCAATCGAACAATAAGAAAAATACTCAACGCACCGATGATGACGGATTTATAGCTCTATCGGATGAGCAAGTAGAAAACATTGTCAGCCGTTCATATCAATACGTAGCTATGTATAATGTTAATAACAAACTGGCTATAAAGCAGGGTGGCTGGAATACTGCCCTGGCCGATACAGCACTTAAAGACCACACCTTGCGTGAGATTGCTCGTCCAAACAATGATACTTATTATACGACTTGTTTTCTTGACTTACGACAAGACCCAATAATCATTGATGTTCCTGCATTTTATTCTAAGTACGCATCATTGTTGGTTTCAGGGTACGATCACTATGTGAGTATGCCAATAGTCTCAAGATTGGGAGATTATAAAAAACCTGAAAAAATATTGCTTTACACTTCCAGAACGGAAGGATATGATGGTGCTAAAATAAAAGGAATTGACCGATATTTCGAAGCGAGCGGTGATTTTGTTCAGGCTACTTTCCGTGTGATGCCTCACTTAAATGAACCCAAGCGTTACAAGCGAATTGTTAACCAAATGCAATCTGTTAAAATAACTCCTTTAGCTGAGTATTTGGGAGAGAATACAAAACCAATGAAGGAAATTGATTTCCCTGCCGTAGGAGAAACTGATGCAGATATTTTTGAAAACAACCTGCTGGAAGTTATGCAATTTGTATTCAATCACACCACTTTCGATCCGTCTAATGCGGAGGATCAAGCCATACTTGAAGCCTACAAGCCTTTAGGTGTAGAGCCGGGTAAAATATACAAACCAGAGAATGCAGTAAAAATAAATGGAAAACATTTCCGTGAAAAATCAGAGCAAATTCAGAAAGAGTGGCTTTCCAATTTAACCAATAAAGATATAATAGATAAAATACAACCATGGATTTTCCAACCAAAGGGGAAAACCAATTTGGAAGCCTTATTGGCGGTATCTATCATAGGTCCAATTGGAGTTCCTAGGGAAGAGAATGTTTATCCACAGGTGGTAGCAGCTGATGGTGAGCCAATAAATGCCATGAACGATTATGTTATTCGTATGACTAAGGACGAATTACCACCAGCCAAGGCTTTTTGGTCCTTAACGCTATATGACCTCGATCAGGGCTTTTTCATTCCAAACGATCGGAAAAAATACAGTGTTGGTGAAAATGGTGGAATGAAATTGAATAGTGATGGTGGAATTGATATTTACGTAGCTGCCGAGAAGCCAGAAGGCGTACCCGAAGAAAATTGGCTGCCTATTGCACGTAAGGATATGGGGCTGAGTTTTATGATGCGAGTTTATGCACCTGATCTGGAGAAATATAAAACATGGAAGGCTCCAAAAGCTGAGAAATTATAATCCAAAACGATCAAATAAAATTACAACTATGAAAGGAAATTTATTTTTTATCAAAACAGTGTTTATTGGTTTAGCCTTTGTAATTCTGGCAGGATGCAATCAAACCAAACAGGAGGTCGTAAAAGAGAAAAAAGTTTTCTCTTATGATGAGACTGATTTTCCAGATGCAAAACCCTGGACATCGAAAGAGTTTAGAAATAACCCTGAAAATTTTAAGTTTGCAATTATTGGTGACCGTACTGGCGGTGCTAATGCAGAAGGTACGTTTCTCTTAGCTATGAATCAAATTAACCTGTTGCAACCTGAATTTGTAATAAATGTTGGCGATTTAATCGAAGGCTATCCTGAAGATCGGGATGATTTGATCTCAATGTGGGAAGAGGCAGATTCTATTACAAATATGTTACAAATGCCTTTTTTTCATGTTATGGGTAACCACGATGTCAGCACTCCTATGACAAAGGAAGTGTGGCTGGAAAGATTTGGAAAAGACTATTATTCTTTTGTCTATCAGAATGTGTTATTTATGGTATTAAACACCGAAGATGAACGACCAGCGCCTCCAAATGACATAAAGGAAAAACTTAAAATCTATAACGAACTAAAACTTGAAAATCCGGAAGCTGCCATGAAGATGCTTAAAGACTTTATGACAGATGAAGCTGTAATAGCGGCACTTGGTCAACCTGTGGAACTCCCCGAAAAGCAATTAGCCTGGATAGAAGAAACACTGGAGAAGAACTCAGAAGTACGATGGACATTTTTCTTTATGCATGAACCTTGCTGGGAAAATCCATCTGAAAGTTTTAAGTCTCTTCAAAAAACAGTAAAAGGGCGCAAGCATACTATGTTTGCCGGTCATCTTCATTACTATGATTATGATAATATAGATGGTGTTGAATATATTACTATGGGGCCTACCGGAGCTTCTTTTCACCATGATGGTCCGGGTAATGTGGATCACATGACATGGGTTACCATGACAGACAATGGTCCCCAAATTGGTAATATTGCACTCAAAGGTATTTTCGATAGAAAGGGATTGGACCCGGAACTATTTGGAGCATATGACCGAAAAGGATATGATGAGTAAATATTTGTGAAAATAGAGAAATGTACTTGCGCTGGAGAGTACTTAACAAGTTTAGATTATATGAGGATTTCAAATGAAAATAGTTGCACTACATATTTTCCTTTTTTTAATTTGTACCATATATTGCACTGCTCAGGAACTTACTCCACGTTTTTACTGGCCAACTCCTATTGGAACAAAAGTTGCAGTGACCGGATATTCATACATTACCGGGGATGTACTCATGGACCCCTCGATTCCATTATATGCAGTGGAATCTAATTTAAATACGGGGTTTTTGGCCTATATGCAGAGTTTTAACTTTTTGGGAAGGACGACAAATTTTCTTGTGGAACTACCTTACACCTGGGGACAAACAAAGGGAATCGTATTTGACACTCCTGCAGAAAGAAGGCTCTCAGGCTTCAACGATTTGAGTATTACCCTGGCTATGAATCTTCTTGGTGCTCGTTCTATGTCGCCAGAAGATTTTCAGTTTCTCCGGGATAATCCACGTGTGATTCTGGGAGCGAGTTTCAAGGTCGTTTTTCCCACTGGACAATATATGACTGACAAACTGATAAATGTTGGGACAAACCGTTGGGCTCTAAAGCCCGAATTTGGGGTTTTGATACCTCTTTGGCCAAAATTGTTGTTGGAGATTGAAACTGGGGCCTGGTTTTTTACAGAGGACAATGACTTCGTAATGGGAACAAGGAAGCAGGAGCCAATAATTTCCGGAGAACTTCACCTGGTAAAAAGGTTTAAACCCGGATTATGGCTATCTCTGGAGTCTAGCTTCTACTGGGGTGGAGAGCAAAATATTGACGAAAATCAGCTGATTGATCGCCAACGCAACGCTAAAATAGGGGGTACTGTTTCAGTGCCTATCCCCCATCGTCATAATTTTAAAT
>JAHEBI010000293.1 GCA_024642325.1 Eudoraea sp.
TAGGGAAGCTTTTCTAAATGCGAAACCTAAATTATTAGAACCCATACAAGAGTTAACTGTGAAGGTGCCTGAGGAAATGGTCGGCAGCGTAATGACCGATTTACAGTCAAGGAGGTCCATCATACAAGGTATAGACAGTATTGATCAATATCAAATTCTGAAGTGTACGGTACCTCAGGCTGAACTTTATGGGTATTCGACAAACTTAAGATCACTTACTCAAGGTAAAGCAACATTTAATTCAGCATTTTCTGCTTTTAAAGCGGTGCCCAGTAATGTACAGGACACCCTGGTTAAAAACTAGCAAACCATTTTTTCTTCATAGAACCATACTGTTATTTTCAAAAACGGTATGGTTTTTTGGTTAATAGGGTTTTTAAATATGGCCTGCTCATAGACAATCCTATGGAAGTTTACCAGTACCTGCAAGATATACATCCTGTTCTACCATTAGTACATTGCTGTTTTGCCATAAAATAAAATGTAGTAATTTTCTGAAAGTTTCGGGTTCTGAAATCTAATTCCAGGTAATTATGCATTTTAATGATGAGTATATTGATTTTCATTGCCATCCTTCCATGAAACCATTTGGCAAAAGCTTCAATTATTCCCCGGCTGGAGTTCATATAAGCCATCGGAACAGCAAGCGAAGCATCTGGCATTATGATCCTCCTTCAATTTTTGATAAATTATTAAACTATACAACCGGGCTCACCAAGTTTACCCAGGCAAACTTTACAAGTCTTGTCAGAGGTGGTGTTGGAATTGTTTGCGTATCACTTTATCCCCTGGAAAAGTGGTTTGTACGAAACAAAATGAATAATGAACTGTTGCTGGATCTTGCTTCAAATTTTGCATTGGGAATAGGGGCTAAACGAATTGATTATATTCAGGGGATAACCGATTATTTTAAGGATCTTGAGGATCAATATCATTTTTACAAACAATTGGATGGAAAGATCGTCAGCCTCCCCGAAGGTAAGTTTCTTTACAAATTGGTTAGGAATTATTTTGAAATTGAGGAAATAAAGAAGCAAAATACCTCAGGAGGAAAATTTCATACTATATGTGTAGTATTGAGCATTGAAGGATTACACGTACTCAATACGGGCTTAAAGCAACCTTCTAATGAAATTGAGGTCCTGGCGAATCTGGAGAAGATCAAAGATTGGGAATTTCGACCTTTTTTCGTGACCATTGCCCATCACTTTTGGAATCAATTATGTGGACATTCCGAAAGTCTGACAGGAATCATCTTGAAATTTGCAGACCAGTCTGAAGGACTTGGTACCGGCTTTACCATATTGGGCAGGAAGGTGCTGGAACGGATGCTGGACAATACGAATGAGAAACGCATTATACCCGACATTAAACATATGAGTGTTCAGGCAAGAAAAGATTACTACCAGATGTTGGATTCGGGAAAAGCAATATTCCGGGACATACCTGTTATCGCAAGTCATGCGGCATGTAATGGTCTCAAATCTTTTGATGATCCGATTGTCGCACTTCCCGCTACGGCCAATAAGCTTAATCCTGCTACCATAAATTTATTCGACGAAGAACTTATTCGAATAGCTAAGAGTAAAGGGATAATAGGATTGCAGCTGGATGAGCGCAGAATTGTAAATAAAAAAACCCTCAAAAAGACCAGGCATTCGTTAAAACGAAACAAAATAATGCACTATCGTTCGGAATTATTATGGAACCAGGTACAGCATATTGCAGAAGTTCTGGATACCGAAGGCCTTTTTGCCTGGGATTGTATGGTAATTGGTTCAGATTTTGACGGGATAATAGATTCGCTAAACGGTTTCTGGACTGCCGAAGAATTACCCTATTTGGCGGACTTTCTTGAACGGCATGCATATAACTATATGCTGTCGCATAAACTGAAGAATAGTGAAAATATATTAAAAGCAGATGAAATAATAGCCAGGATAATGTCTCTAAATGGGCGAAACTTCTTAAAGTCTTATTTTTAAATATTTTTCAGCCTATTCTTTTAATAAGTTAAACAATGCGTTTAGAAATCATAAAAAAATGTTTAAACATATGTTAAACGTATTAAACAATGTAATAGAATTTATAAATTTAGGCTCAATAAATAATTTTCAAGGCAAAGTGTCAATAAAAAACTACCTCTGAACTACCGTAAATGTTAGTATTCTGTTAGGATTAGAAGGCTATTTGGCATAAAAAAGTCATTAATAATGTAAGGAATAACCATCATTTCCTTCTAATAAAGTAAGAATAAAATATATTATGGATATAATTCACAAAGCGCGTTTATTTGAACAACGCAAATGGAACAAGCTCACAACTAATGACCGAATAGTTGCTTCCAGGGAGGCAAAATCACTGATACTGGGATTAAATGAACTATATAAGCAATCTAAGGATTCAACATTGATGGAATTAATGAAGAGTCTGACAATCCTAAAGAAAAAATTGGAAAAACGCCTTAAAGGAAGGCCGGAAATTTAATAGTTTTCTTGTATTCGATTAAACAAATCTGTTTTTAAATCGGAATGTGACATAGATTTACTCTTTTCTCAGATTTACTCTTTTCTCATTTGCTCCATTAACAGCTCATAATTAATCAAATTGGTATAGAGTTTTCCCTCCAGATTTACGATTGGAGCATTTAAGGAATCTATAGATGTTACTGCACCAAATACAAGTTGCAGTTGTTCCTGTAATTTTGGGTTTTCATCGAGTTTAACAAGATCAAACATGTATTTACTTTCATTCAAAGGACTTACAAGACTATCACATTGTAAACAGTTCCCGGGAATATAAACCGTAATTTGTTTTGGGGGCTTAATCTTGATTTGCTCATATTCCTTGATCAACGCCCTCGTTGAAAGACTGTCAGTTACTTTTATATCGTAGGCATAAGCAGGTGTCTTACCTCTCATGAGGACTATAGTTTTCATATGCACCTTCGACGTGGCAGGAACCCTTATATATCTTGGTCTTGCGCTACTTTGCCTAAAGTTGGTTCCGGTTAAGGTAAACATCACATCCAGGTCCTGTTCATTCACATTTATGGCATAAAATGCAATCCTATTAGGAATATCTTCAGTAATTATTTCTATCTCATTTTGCTGAGATTGACCATATGCGCCAGCAAGCAGCAAGCCCATCAATACTATTTTTTTATGCACATCGTATTTTTTGGAACTACAAGATAGACAAATATTAAAACCTATAAGGAGTTTAATAACCAGATTTGGGAACTTATCACGCTACAAAACTTGCCATATTTCAGTTACTTTATTGGCCTTCTTTATGAATTGAAGTGGGTAATTCATAGATTTCGAGATCAAAGTAGCGGACTGCGGCTAACAAATGATCAAAGATATCTGACATGATATACTCGTAATTTTCCCATCGTTTGTCACTACTAAAAGCATATATCTCCATAGGAATCCCCTGAGGTGTTGGTTCGAGTTGTCTTATCATCATGGTCATGTTTCTGTTCAAAGCACTGTGATTTTTAAGATAAGCCTCAATATATTTACGGAAAACACCAATATTTGTGAGATTTTTTCCATTCAGAAGTAAGCTCTTATCAATTTTATTTTCCTGGTTATAGTTTGTTATTTTTTCATTTCTGGAATCTAAATAATCTGTGATTAGGTGAATTTTTTTAAGCTTGTCAATTTCTTGTTCTGTTAAAAATTTAATGTTATTCTGCTTAATAATCAAGGATCGTTTAATTCTTCGCCCACCTGATTCATGCATACCTCGCCAATTTTTAAAAGAATCTGTGATTAGGGCATAAGTGGGAATTGTAGTAATGGACTTATCGAAGTTCTGAATTTTGATGGTAGCAAGGTTAATTTCAATAAGGTCACCATCTGCACCATACTTATCAAAAGTAATCCAATCCCCAATCCGGACCATATCGTTCATACTTACCTGAATACTTGCAACAAGACCAAGTATGGAATCTTTAAGTAACAAGAGTACTATGGCAGAGGCAGCACCCAATGCTGTGACAAATTTCCAAACTGTAGTATCTGTAAGTATGGCAAAAATGGTCAAAGTGGCCAAAATCCAGCCGATGATCATAAGGACTTGTATAAAGCTATCAATG
>JAHEBI010000294.1:0-396 GCA_024642325.1 Eudoraea sp.
TGGTCACGAGACTTATGAAACGAGGTGCAGCAGGCATTGTCACCGATGGGGGTTTTAGAGACAGCAAAGAAATTGAAGCTTTACCCTTCCGCGCTTATCACCAAAGGCCATCGGCCCCTACAAACCTGACCTTGCATCAAGCCATTGATATAAATGTCCCTGTCGCTTGTGGAGATGTGGCTGTATTTCCCGGTGATATCCTGGTAGGTGATGATGATGGAGTAATGGTCATTCCTAATCAGCTCATTGAGGAAGTAACAAAAGAGTGTCTTGAAATGACCCTGTTTGAAAACTTTGTACTTGAAAAAGTGAATCAGGGTGAAAGCATTATTGGGCTGTATCCGCCTACCCATGAGCAGACGAAAGCCAATTTTGCCAACTGGAGAAAAAATAAGG
>JAHEBI010000294.1:406-4104 GCA_024642325.1 Eudoraea sp.
AATCCTTTTTATGGGTCTTTTTGTTGCTGAAGGGAGTTCTTGAGCAGGCATGGCCATTGCCCTTTTCCATCATTCATGTAGGAAACTAAAATTTTGGCGAAGTGCAAAATTTTAGTTTCCTATTTTTTAATTCATCAAATAACAATTATAGCTTTAGATCTTCAAAAAGTTCTATCAATGCTTCATTGGAAGGCCTTGGGGCATTGGCATCAACAATAAATCCGTTTGGATCTAAAAGAATGAACTTTGGTATTCCTTTTATATAATAGTCCTTTGCAAAAGCTGATTCAAAATTATTGTCGGCCAACAGTTGTATCCCTCCCAATTCTTCGTCAAGGATCATTTGTTTCCATTTATCATGGTCAGCGATCTTATCCAATGAAATACTCACAAACTCAATATTCTTTCCATGATAGGCTTTTTCAATTTTCTTTAAATACGGAATTTCTGCTTTACAAGGTCCGCACCAAGTTGCCCAAACATCTATATAAACATATTTTCCCTTTAAATCATCCAAGGAAGTGGTTCCTCCCATATTGTTCTCATAATCAATGAATTTTGGAGACGGTTGTCCTTTCGCTACCTTGATCAGTTTATTATAGCTCTCGGTGATTTCCTTTTTATTTTCCGCTAGGGTTGATCCATTCATAAATGCCTGATAGTAGTCTTCGAGATCGGAGGTATAGGTAATCCCATATTGTGCATTTCTGTACAACAAGGTATTCTTTATGTTTTCATTGTCAAGGGTATTTATTGCCTTGAGCAAGGCGACATCCTCTCCAATAGCATCTTTTATTGACAATTTTTTTGCTTCCTCCTTGCAATGACGAGAAACCAAACTTCCATAATCGACAGAGAATTCAAAATCTTCTTCCTGATTGTAGTTCAGTTCTTCCAATTCCTTCAAAAATCCTTCTGAAATTTTAAAATCAGGTTTTTCCATGTAGTATTGATGGTTGCCCTCATAGGCAGCAAAGTTTCTCAAATAGGAATAATGTATATTTCTTTTTTCCTTTTCTTTGAAAACTCCGGGAAGATTATCTGTTTGGGAAACCAATTCAAGCAAAGCAGCCTGAATTTCTTTTTGCTTTGCGGTAAAATCTGTTTCGTTCAATTTATACACATTATTACCCATACCAATAATTTCTCTTTCCTTGTCGGCCTTTGCTTTTAGATAGGTGTTAATTTCTGAACCAGCCCCTGTAAATTTTAGGGTATTCTTGAAATTTTGAGCGTCATAGGTCAAACTAATTTCGTTACCCGGCTCTAAATAAGTATAGATGATATTCTTGCCGTCATAGATCATATAATGACCCAATTTCAGTTTCAGGGTATCCATAAAACTGCCGTTTTCGGCGAGTTGAAGTGTCTTGGAAAAGGTATCGTTCAAACCTCTTAGGTTAATATCTTTCCCAGAAAGGTTTAATATATTTCCTGAAAGGATAATGTAGTCTTTTGGCGCCTCCTTTTTACAAGATAAAAAAGCGATTGCCATACTTAATGTAAAAATTATTTTTTTCATTTATTATCTATTTAAATTTTGAAATTCCTTCTTTGAGCCAATTGTGATAAGATTCCACATCCGGAGTATAGGCTATGGGTTCAATCAGATTTGCTTCATCATGATCCATCAGCACATAAAATGGTTGTGAATTGGCCTTGTATTTTATGGTCTGTAATTCGCTCCACTTTTGACCTATGTATTTGAGTTTCTTTCCGGGGCGCAATGCAGAATCAACCACTTCGTCATCATGTAAGGGTCTTTTATCATCTACATAAAGTGAAATGAGAACCACCTCATTCTTTAAAATATTGAGTATGTTTGGATTTGGCCAAACATTCTGTTCCATCTTTCGGCAGTTTACACAAGCCCATCCCGTAAAATCGATCATAACAGGTTTACCGATCTGCCTGGCATAAGCCAATCCTTTGTTATAATCATTAAACGCGACAATATCATGCGGAGCCAATAAGTGTGCGCCTTCAGGTAAATTATCATGATTACCTATAGCGGCGCTCCCTTCCTGAATTGTTTTTGAATAGCCCACACCGTAAGGTGACTCACTGTAATTCTGGGGAGGAGGGAAGGCACTGATCAAATTTAAGGGTGCGCCCCATAAACCAGGTATCATATATAAAGTAAATGACAGAACGAGTATACCCAAACTTAATCTGCCTACGGAAATATGTGTCAGTGGAGAATCATGGGGTAATTGAATTTTACCAAAAAGATAAAGGGCCATTGTGCCAAATATGGCGATCCAGATCGCTAAAAATACTTCCCTTTCCAGCAAATGGGTTTGCAATACGAGATCTGCTTGCGACAGAAATTTAAAGGCGAGTGCCAATTCCAAAAATCCCAGAACAACTTTTACGGTATTTAACCAGCCACCCGATCTTGGTAAAGAATTCAACCAACCGGGAAAAGCCGCAAACAGAGCAAAAGGCAAGGCAATTGCAAGAGAAAAGCCCAGCATGCCTATGATGGGGGCAAGCCCTCCTTTTGAGGCTGCTTCAACCAGTAAGGTACCAACGATTGGCCCGGTGCATGAAAATGACACGATAGCCAATGCCAGCGCCATAAAAAATATGCCAAGAAGACCTCCTTTATCCGCTTTTGAGTCTACTTTATTGGCCCAGGAATTCGGAAGCATGATTTCAAAGGCACCCAAAAAGGAAACTGCAAAAATGACCAGCAATAAAAAGAAACTTATGTTAAACCAAACATTTGTTGCTAATGCGTTCAATGCATCCGCACCAAATATACCGGTCACCGCAGTACCCAAAAGCACATAAATCCCGATGATCGACAAACCGTAAACAATGGCATTTTTGATGCCCGCTATTTTGGTTTTACTCTGCTTGGTAAAAAAACTTACCGTCATTGGGATCATCGGAAAAACACAGGGAGTCAGCAAAGCGGCGAACCCTGATAAAAAGGCAATAAAAAAGATCGACCAAAGCCCTTTTGTAGTTTCCTTGGGTGTTGTAGCTACCTCCGGAGTGACAATTTTGGCTTCAGGCTGGTCGCTAGGAACGGCGCTTTTTTCCAAAACATTTTGTCCGGGAAGGTTGAAAACCAATATCTCTTCGGTTGGCGCAGTACAACTTACATCATTACAAGCCATAAACTCTACCAGTCCGTTCAATTGGGTTTCTTCTCCTAATTTTTTAATTTTTTGTTTAAAAACTGTCGAGTTCTCAAAATATTTGATCTGCATTTCAAAAACCGAGTCGTATACAGTATGACCAGCTTCTTCAATGGTCTTGTCTAATAATTGAAAAGCTTCATTTTGAATATCATAAGAAAAGGTTGTCGGGATCGGACCATCCTTAGGAACGTCCTGCGAATAGAGATGCCATCCGGATTCTATGGTAGCGGAGGCAATTAGCACATACTCAGTTTCTGAAATCTTTTCAACTGATGCCGACCATTTTACAGGATTGAACATTTGTGCATGTGCCATCAACATTGTAAAAAAGGCAATCGCGAATATTATTTTTTTCATTTCGTAAATATTGATTTAAAAAGGGCTGCCATTGCTAACAGCCCTAAACTCCCCCTCCATAATTCTCCAATTAACTCAAATAACAACAGTTTTCAATAAGTGTTATTGGTAAGACCAATTATTTATTTTAAAGGATTACCATTTTTATCTAGCGAACCCGATTTTACGATGATAAGTTTATCCAAATCG
>JAHEBI010000295.1 GCA_024642325.1 Eudoraea sp.
ATGTAGTCAATGGCAAGAGAATTAGGATGAATCATATCTTCAGCATAAAATCTATAGTCACGGAGCTCATCCAGCATAAGTTCATAGGCCGGAAAATAGCACACATTTTTATTAGTTAAGGTTAATTCCATAATCTTTCCGACAGCCGAAATCAAATTAGCTTTACTGCGCTGATTTTCAATAAATCCGTCCTTTAAATGCCGTACGGGGGAAATTGTAAAAATTACCGTTGCAGTTTGGTTTACCTTCCTGATATTTAAAATTATGCGCTTAAGGCTCTGTTCAATCTCCACTTGACCAAGGAGTTCCTTTTTAAATTGGTTCTGGGGAAGTTTATGGCAGTTGGCAACTCTCTTCTGAGATTCAACATTTTTGTAAACCCAGGCTGTCCCGAGTGTGATTATAATATGTGTAGCCTCACTGAGTTTGATTCTTGTGGTAAGTAGAGCGCTATTCAAATTGTTGAGAAGTATCTTTTTAGATGGATCGCTCAGGTCTGAATGTGCATCAAAACAGTGCCAGCGTTCATTGAAATAAAAAACATCAGAATCTGCATAACTCCTCCCCTCAACTGTGTGGGCTATCAAGTTTTCTATGGCTTCCGTATGAAACAATATTCCAAACGGGTTTTGAAAATTTTGAAATTTATAATAATTGAGTTTCCTTCCAATATTTTCAACAAAACAAGAACCCAGCAGTAAAATAGAGCTTTGATAATCTATCTCTTTTTTCTCAGATTTCAACGGTACTATTGTTTGAAGTTTCATCCTGTCTTGTGCTGGCATTATAAACAATCGGTAATATGTCCTAACATTGAATTATAATCCATTTCCAGTTGCTCATCTAACTGACTTACAAATCCAAGAATTCGTATTAGTCGATCAATATCCTGATTTTGTAGGGCCTCAGCAGCCTTATTAATTTCATTTTGGACCAGACGTTGAATATTATACATATTCTCCAGTTCATAAAGGCATTCATAACCAAACTCATTGGCTATCCCCATATTTCTTGAAGTTTCCCATGCTATTTCTGATAATTCTGTAAGCTCTATATTAACCTTCGAATCTCCTAGATATCTGTAAACCGAGTCATTGATCCTTACCGAATCCTTTATTTGGAAAAAGCCCGAATATTCCTTTTGGAAATCTTGCATTTGGGATATCTCAGATACTGCATGCCCATTACCTTTCAAAATTAATTCTTTGTAGCTTGCTATCGCTTTTGGAACTTTATTGTTTACCTCCCTCGCAGCTCGTAATTCCTCTAAATTATTTTCAATTTCATCTTCAATTTTGTCAAGGGCAATTTTCTTATTCGTATTGATCTTACTATCCTCATTCCAGTTATTAAACCAAATAGCCAGGCTAATACCAATGAATATCAATAAGATCTCACCCAGAATATATTTCCAATTTACCGTATTGGGTTTAAAAAGCCGCATCTTTCTTATTTTAGGTACTCCTTCGCCTTTTCCAATGCCAGAGGAATTCCCCCGGGTTTTTTTCCTCCTGCAGTAGCAAAGAATGGCTGGCCGCCGCCACTGCCCCCGATATATTTCCCTAATTCTCGGACAATCTGTCCCGCATTGAGATTTCTTGATCCTACCAGTTCTTTAGAAATATAACATGATAAAAGTACTTTTCCATCCTGCTCCGCTGCAAGTAAAAGGAATAGGTTATTCCGGTCTTTCCCCATTTCAAACGCCAGGTCCTTGATGCCGGATGCATTTAAATCCACTCTCCGGGCCAAAAATTGCACCCCGTTGATTTCCTCAATCTGCCGGATTAATTCTGTTTCAAGATTTTTGGCTTTTAATCTTAAAAGGCCCTCGATCTCTTTTTTTAATTTTGCATTTTCATCCTGAAGGTTTTCAACGGCCTTCACCGGGTCTTGAGTTCCTTTTAAAAGATCACTGATCTCAAATAGTTTTCTGATATTGTCGTGATAATAATTTTTTACTGCATCGGAAGTAATAGCCTCAATTCTTCGAATGCCAGCTGCGATTGCGCCTTCCGAAACAATTTTAAAATGCCATATATCTCCCGTGTTCCGGACATGTGTGCCACCACAAAGTTCTATAGATTGTCCAAATCTAATGGTGCGAACCGCATCTCCGTATTTTTCCCCGAACAAGGCCATTGCGCCTTCTTTCAGTGCTTTTTGCATAGGCATTGCTCGCTGTTCTTCCAAAGGAAGTTGTTCATCTATCCTCATATTTACAAAATTTTCTACATCACGGAGCTGCTCCGTAGTCATTTTTGCAAAGTGAGAAAAATCAAATCGCAGGTACTTTGAATGTACTGCAGAACCTTTTTGCTCTACATGGTTCCCCAAAATTTCCCTAAGTGCCTGGTGCAATAAATGGGTAGCGGTATGATTACGAGCCGTCCGGTCTCTTTGTTTTTTATCCACAACGGCCGTAAGGACTTCATTCGGATGTTTGGGTAGGTTTTTTGAAAAATGTATGATTTCATTATTCTCCTTCTTTGTATCTAAAATGTACACCACATCGCCATTGGGTACTTCCAGGTAACCCTTATCACCAACCTGGCCACCACCTTCCGGATAAAAAGGGGTTAAATTGAAGACCAATTGGAACAGGCTTCCCTCCTTTTTAGAAACTACCTTTCTGTATTTAACCAGTCTCACCTGAGCTTCCAGGAAATCATAGCCTACAAACTCCTGCTGGGCATCTTCCATTAGAACCGTCCAATCATCTTTTGAAACTTCAGAGGCAGCTTTGGAGCGGTCCTTTTGTTCTTTCATCGCCAATTTAAAACCACTTTCGTCCAGTTTAAATCCTTTTTCACTTAAAATCAGCGCGGTTAAATCTATCGGAAAGCCGTAAGTGTCATATAATTCAAAAGCTTTTTTACCATTTACTATTTCACCCTTCGTATTTGAAATAACATTATCCAGCAACACCAATCCCTGTTCAAGGGTCTTCAAAAAGGAGTGTTCCTCTTCCCGTATTACATTTTCTATGAGGTTTCTTTGTTCCTTTAATTCCGGAAAAGCGTCTCCCATACTTAAAACAAGGGCATTAATAAGACGGAACATAAAAGGGTCTTTGGTATCTAAAAAAGTAAAACCATACCTGATTGCCCTTCTTAAAATTCTTCGTATTACATAACCAGCTCCTGTATTGCTTGGCAATTGGCCATCTGCTATAGAAAAGGATACTGCGCGAATATGATCAGCTATTACCCTAATAGCGATGTCTGTGTCTTTTTCCTTTCCGTATTTAGTGTTCGTAATTGTTTCTATTTCCCGGATAATTGGTGTAAAGATATCTGTATCGTAATTGGATTGCACCCCCTGCATAACCATACAAAGACGTTCAAAACCCATTCCGGTATCCACATGCTTTTCAGGTAGTGGTTCCAGCATGCCATTTGCTCTTCTGTTATACTGAATAAAAACCAAATTCCAAATCTCTACTACCTGTGGGTGATCCTGATTTACCAAAGTGGCCCCGTCAATCTTTTCCTTCTCTTCTTTGGAACGTATGTCTACATGGATTTCCGATGAAGGACCACACGGGCCCTGATCTCCCATTTCCCAAAAATTATCTTTTTTATCACCTTTGATAATTCGGCTTTCCGGCACAATGTTTTTCCACAAATTGAAAGCTTCCATGTCCATCTCTAAATTATCAGAATCCGAACTTCCTTCAAATACAGATACATAGAGGCTATTCCTGTCAATTTTACAAACATTGGTAAGGAACTCCCATGCCCAGCTTATGGCCTCTTGTTTGAAATAATCCCCAAAGCTCCAATTTCCAAGCATTTCAAACATCGTATGATGGTAAGTGTCTTTGCCCACTTCCTCCAGATCATTATGTTTACCACTTACGCGCAGACACTTTTGTGTATCGGCCACTCTTGGATCTTTAATGGGGGAATTCCCTAAAAAGAACTCCTTGAACTGGTTCATACCTGCATTGGTAAACATCAGGGTAGGGTCATCCTTAATAACCATAGGTGCAGAAGACACAATTTTGTGACCTTTTTCCTTAAAAAAATTTAAAAACTTTACTCTTATTTCCTTGGAAGTCATCTAAAATGGCAAGGTTTTATTAAATTTAATGG
>JAHEBI010000296.1 GCA_024642325.1 Eudoraea sp.
TTTTATTGTTTTTTCTTTTTAATAGATTCATCTCGCTGTTTCAACATATTCAAAATGCATATCCTATGAAAACTATACTCTACACCACGGACTATTCAGATAATTCAATTGCAGCGTTAAGGTTTGCCGATGTGTTTCGAAAAAAACTCAATGCTGATCTACATGTTGTTCATGTATTTGATATTTCAGCAACTTTTATTAGCACAGTGAGTTTGGCATATGCACGTTTGGAAGAAGCTGCGTTCAAGGATCACCGGGAAAAGCTCGAGGCTTTTTGCAGTGAGCATTTAAGCTTGTCGGCCAAGGATAAAGAACCTGTTCTGCATGTGATTGAAAATAGTATTGAGTCAAATGGTATTTTGGAAAAAGCTTCGGAAATAGACGCGGACCTCATCATAGTAGGCATGACAGGAAGTAATATGGTAAAAAACCTTTTTATAGGCAGTACGGCAACTGCTCTTATTGAAAAATCTCCGGTACCGGTATTATCTGTACCTAAAAGCTCAAATCTCACAGAACTAAATACCATTGTATATGCAACGGCCTTTGAAGAGGCAGATGTCCAGGCTATTGAAAAAATTTCCACACTTGCTGCTGCTTTTGATGCGGATATTAAAATAATCCATGTTTCAACCAAAAAAGAGTACGCCGGTGAAGACCAAATGATTTGGTTTAAGGAGATGCTCAAGGACAAAGTGACTTATAAAAAAATCAGTTTTGAATTTAGATTATCAGATGATATTTTCAATACCTTAAAAGTTTTTTTAGAGGAGGTAAATGCGGATGTTCTGGTCATGTTGGAAAGAGAAGGTCATACTTTGATCCCGAATCTTTGGCATTTTGATTTAGTTAAACGCATGAAACTGGAGCGCTTTGTTCCTTTATTAAGCTGCCAGAAAATGGCATTGGAAGTACCTGAATATTAAACACGAATGAGTTCCTTATTCATTTAAATCAAGAAAGGTATAAACGGTACGATTCCAAAATCTTACCGGAAAACCATTTCTTAAAACTGCTTAGTTCAAAATCTGAACAAGGCATTCATATGGATGTTTTTAACCGGCATTTCTTCCTTGTCCAGAAAGTACACATTTCCGCCCTGTAGAAAAGTATATGTGGCAGCCATATTTGATAAAGAGAGATTTCGCATTTCTTTTCGGGAATCAAGAATCAGGCAGCCTTTTTTACTATTATAGGTACCGAAGATATCTGTTTTTTTTTGCACAAAAAGGGTGTCAATTTTTCCATCAACCGCGGCCTGAATAATTTCCGAGATATGATAGGATGTTTTTGCAGAATGAAATTTTAATATAAACTCTGCGAGCTTTTTGCGTTTTGTACTTTCAAAATAACTTTGCAGTAAATCCCGTGATTCCCTGTGCAGTTGCATTTTATCCTTAAATTCAGGAGCGCCACTCAGGTTCGTATCCCATATATTGCGGTACGAATTAATTTTTTTGTAAATCAGAAACAATTCATCACTACAGGCCAAAACCAAGGGAGCCTTTTTATTTGGGAGCACTTTGTTTACACCCCGGTTTATTTTTCTAAAGAGGCTGATGAGTTCTTTTTTTTCAACTTCCTTAACTTCTCCCTGGCCATGAAACGATCCTGCCGGATACATCATAGGACCAGGTCCATACCCCAGGACCTTTTGCTTAACACGGTGACCTGTAAATTCTAATTGTGCTCCAGTTACATGGTTTAGTTGAATTTCCTGGAGGTAATTTCTGGAACCTTCATATAGTTTTGCCTGGTCTTGGCTTAGTTCAAGGAGATAGTAAATACCGTCGTTGTGAAATAAAGGCAATAATGGAATTAAATAAAAATGATCGGCCACATAGGTTTTTATTTCAAAAGAAAGGCGTAATTTATAATATCGGATTCCACTATTCCTTTTTAAGAAAATTGCCAGACCTTCCGATGGATTTCTCCAAAAATTCACGTCATCAATAAGATTTCGGATGGGTTCAAGATAGGCGTTGATTTTTGATTCATTATATCCGTAATCAACTAAAATAGTATACATCTCTTTCAGGCAATTTTTTAAATTGGATGATCCCATCCCTTTGTTATGCTCCCTGCCTCTTTTCTGCATTGGCAGATAAATGGAAACGCAATAAGAATCTCTTATTGCTGCCAACTCTTCAAAAGTGTTTTTTGTAAATGGCGGTGGTACTATATTCTCCATGGCCCGGTTTTTAGGCAAATTATCAAATCATGAAGAATTCTGAAATGATATGGATCAGCAGATGGCCGATAATTCATGAATTTGAAATTAAATTAGTCTGAAGAAGTAGAAATTCACTAACATTATTTAGATCAATTGCTCCAATAAGTTTGTGGGTATTGTCTGTTACGGGAAAAAAGCGTTGCTTGTTGCTATTGATCAAATCAAAAAATAATGTAAGCTCATCCATAGCCTTCATGGTTTTGAATTTTGTATCCATAATTGCCCTCACTTTGAGTGCACCATTTTGTGCATTCTTAAGAATGTCCTTATGATACAGGATGCCCTTTATTAGCCCATTTTCGGCAACTACAAAATCCTTTTCAGTACCGGCTAATATGATTGCAAAAACATCTTCCAGACTATTTTCAGGATGCAAAAACGTAATATTGGTCAACAAGGCTTCTTGTACCCTATGGCCTTCAACCATGGATTTCTGTTGTACCATTTGATTTTCACTATAGGCACCTAGAAAAATAAAAAGTGCAATTAGAATTAAAAAAGGGTTATAAAATAAGCCGAGCATAAAAAAAATAACCGCTAAATACTGCCCCAATCCCGCAGCAATTCGTGTAGCCCGGGCCCTGTCCATTGTAAATGCAAGGAGTGCACGAAATACACGACCACCGTCCATTGGAAAAGCGGGAATTAGGTTGAATACTACCAGCATCAGATTGGCGATAAAAAGATAAAATAAAATAGTCTCTAAACTCGGTGCAGATAATAATTGTATTAAACTATCGGCATCCAGGCCAAAATAATTTTTTATAGGCACTGTCAGAAATAACAGAATTGCAATTAGCACATTTACAGCGGGTCCGGCCAAAGCTACCAATAATTCCTGTCCCGGTTTTTCCGGCATTTTCTCTAAAGAAGCAACGCCGCCAATTGGTAACAAAGTAATTTTTTTTGTAATAATTCCAAAGCGCCTCGCAGTCAGGGCATGTCCTAACTCATGGAGTATTACGCATAGAAATAGCAACAAGATCAGGATAATATTCATCAAAGCTGTATAAGTAGTTCCTCCACGCTGTATATCCAGAAAAATCACCCAAATCAATAGCAGGCTAAAGGTCCAATGTACCTCTATTCTAATTCCGGCAATTTTACCAAGATTCAAAATGCCTTTCATCTTTTTGTTTTCTGTGAAAGTATCCAGATACAGATATTTTAACAATGACCATTATCATTACTTACTTTTTATTTGAGTTGTAATTTTATCGTCAACACTCCGAAATCTCTACTTATGGACACTTTACAGCAAGATAAATATGCACTCTTAGATACTATAACTCCTATCTGGGACCAAATCTTTACGGTAGCCCCTTTGGTAGTAGTAGGGACTAGGGAAAAGCAAGGTTATGATCTTGCACCCAAACATATGGCCATGCCTTTGGGTTTTGGTAATTATTTTGGGTTTGTCTGTACTCCAAGACATAATACTTTTGACAATATCCTGGCCACCGGTGAATTTACCGTTAGCTTTCCATTGCCAGACCAACTAATTACCACCTCTATGAGCGCCAGCCCCCGAACGGATTGTATTACGAAATCTGAAGGGGTAATTAAGGCTTTACCCATATTAAAGGCACCATCAATTGATGCCCCTATAATAGCCGACGCTTATTTATATTTAGAGTGCAGATTATACAAGATCATTGATGGTTTTGATGATTATAGTATAATAACAGGAAGAATTAATGCTGCTTATGCCCATAGAAATTATATTAAATTTTCAGATATGGATGAAGAGGGGCAAATTTTGAAAAATCCTTTACTTGCCTATATCAGCCCTGGTAGGTTTGCCAGGATTTCGCAAACAAATAATTTTCCTTTTCCAAAAAATTTTAAGCGATGA
>JAHEBI010000297.1 GCA_024642325.1 Eudoraea sp.
CGTCTAATGGGTGCCACATTTTTCATTGCAGGATGAAACAAGGGGGCATGTAGTACACAAATCCCGGCTTCGTCTATTGATTTTCGTAGAAAGTCCCGATCATTGCTGAATTTAATACCTAAAAATTCCATTACATTGCTGCTCCCACAGGCAGATGATACTCCATAATTGCCATGTTTGGTAACCTTAATGCCTGCTCCTGCGGTAACAAAGGATGCCAGAGTGGAAATATTAAAGGTGTCCTTACCATCGCCGCCCGTGCCACAAAGATCAATCGGATTGTATTCAGACAGATCTATAGCCAGGCAAAGTTCCAAAAGCGCATCCCGAAACCCTTCCAATTCTTCAATGGTAATAGTACGCATCATATATACTGTCAGAAAAGCCGCAACCTGACTGTTATTATAAGTTCCTTTGGCCATATTGACCAATACCTGTTTTGCATCTTCTTTGGAGAGGATGTCATGATTGATCAGTTTATTTAATATCGTTTTCATTGATTTTAATTTTAATACAGAGGCAAAAACAGTTTAATTACCCATAAGCCAATTTTTAAGAATTTGCTTCCCATCCGGAGTCAGGACAGATTCAGGATGAAATTGCACGGCACAAACATCATGGGTTTTATGTCTTAATGACATTACCTGGCCTTTCTCATCAAATGAGGTGGCTTCCAGCACATCCGGAAGCTGCGGATCTACCACCCAGGAATGATATCTTCCTACTACAATTTCTTCCGGTAATCCATTAAATAAAGGCTCGTTCTTTTCAAGGACTATTTTCGTAGCGACACCATGATAAACTTCATCCAAATTTATCAATTTGCCTCCAAATACTTCAGCTATTGCCTGTTGCCCAAGACAAACCCCAAATATACTTTTAGACGACGCATATTTGGCAATTATTTCTTTTAGAAGCCCGGCTTCATCAGGTATGCCAGGACCTGGTGAAAGTACAATTTTCTCATAGTCATCAACTTCCTTCAACTTTAACTGGTCATTTCGTTTGACCACCACTTTGCACCCCAAATCTTCCAGATAATGTACCAGATTATAAGTAAAACTATCGTAATTATCTATAACAAGTATTTTGTTCATCCCTAATTTATTGTCCTTTGTCAAATAGTTTCTGCAATTATCAGGGCCTTATTTAGAGCTCCTAATTTGTTGTAAGTTTCCTGTAACTCCTTTTCCGGCTCAGAAGCAGCAACAAGTCCTGCGCCTGCCTGGTAATGAAGCTGGTGATTCTTACTTAAAAATGTCCGGATCATAATGGCATGATTAAAATCCCCATCGAAATCCATAAATCCAATGGCGCCTCCGTAATAATCTCTGTTGGTGGTTTCATACTTTTCAATGAGTTGCATGGCCATGTGCTTTGGTGCCCCGCTCAGGGTACCTGCCGGAAAGGTGTCTGCCACAACTTTCATGGTTGGAGTTTCCTTTTTCTTGTGCCCGGTAACTTTCGAAACCAGATGTATGACATGAGAAAAGAACTGAACTTCCTTATAGTTTTCAACATTTACCATATTGCCGTGCCGGCTCAGATCATTACGTGCAAGATCCACCAGCATAACATGTTCACTATTTTCCTTTGCATCTTCCGTCAGTTTTTTAGCCAGTAATGCATCCTCTTCATCATTTCCGGTTCTTTTAAATGTACCCGCAATTGGATGTATTTCAGCTTTGCCATCTTTAACTATCAATTGTGCTTCTGGTGAACTGCCAAAGATTTTGAAATCTCCGTAATCAAAATAAAACAGATATGGTGATGGGTTAATAGAGCGAAGGGCCCGGTAAACGTTAAATTCATCCCCTTTAAATCCTTGTGAAAACCTCCTGGAAAGCACCAATTGAAAAACATCTCCCCTTTTGCAATGTTTTTTGGCAAGGGAAACATGTTCTTTATATTCTTCATCATTCAGGTTTGAGGAAGGTTCGCCCTCCTTCCTGAAATTATACGAGGCAAAATTTCTTACATTAAGAAGTTGTTCAATTTCTGAAATATTGTTTTCAGAACTATAGCAATGGGCAAATATATAAGCCTCATTCTTAAAGTGATTTATGGCAATTATATTTTGATATACTGCATAATAGATGTCAGGAATATCCAGAGCGCCTTCTTTTTTTGTGATGGAAATATTTTCAAAGTATCGTACAGCATCATAGGACATGTATCCGAACAACCCATTGTTTATAAATTTAAAGCCATTGGAGGCGGTCTTAAATTTTTGACTGAATTCATGAATGATTTCCACGACGTCCGTTTCACCATTTATAGCTATTTCACTTTCAGATTTGTCTGGAAATAATTGAATAATTTGTTCATCCTTCACCTTGATAGAGGCTATTGGATTGCAGCAGATATATGAAAAGGTATTGTCATTGGCCCTGTAATCACTACTCTCCAAAAGAATACTATTGGGAAATCTATCGCGAATTTTTAGATATACACTCACAGGGGTAATAGTGTCTGCGAGTATTTTTTTATAATATGTTTTAAGTTCATATGGCATGACTGCAACTTTTTAGTTTATGGTACCAACTATTAAAAATCAAAAAGGCTTGTCGCGATAGACAAGCCTTTTCGTATAGTAATACTACAATGGTGCTTAGCTCACGACTTAAGACGTAAGTTATTCCACCACCAAGTATTTACTATTCTAAATTTCATAGAGTCAAATATATAAAGGAATTTCATAAATACAAATCAATTTACAGGAAATATAAACCATGTTTACCATATTCCCAAAAACAATGTTAGTTAAGAGTATGACTAATTAATATTTCAACTCCAACCTTTCAGATCTATATAAAATATCTGATTGTCCCCAACCACTCGTTTTATTTCCATTTTGACTTTTTAAAAATAGTGTTGCTTCAAAAACTTCCTTACCAGTATCATAATCTACTTCAACTATTTTAGCAGTAAGGCTGGCCCCTTTTTTAATGAAACCAGAGGTTATCAAAACATTGTTAGATCTGGCCAGATAATCCACATCACCAATGATAGAGGAGAAAAATTCCACGCCTCTTTCCTTGCCATATTGCCAAACCTGCTCTACAGTTTTATCTTTTTCATTAATTTTATATTCGGCAGCACGGGAATAATGAGTGTTATTTTCAAAATTTCTAAACACACCATTGTCAAATACCAAAAGGTTCCCATTTGGCATCTGTTCCGGTGAATGCATTCCCCAGGGAAAGTCAAATTGATCTATACTTTCACTCCCATCCTGAACAGTATTTGAGTACGATTTTCCTTCAGAATCAACAGCTGTCAATAAATAAGGGTTTGTCTCGAAACCTTTTCCATCTCTACCGGATTTTCCCCAGTTCCTTTTTGGCGCCATTATCCATTGCAGTGTATCATTCCAGGAAATATTTATCAATCCCTGGTTTTTGCCGGATACAATAATCGAATTATCGCCCGGATCAAAAGCAAGCCCATTCATATGGAGCCAATCACCGGGTCTGAAAAAGTTTAATTCATTTTTACTCACATCCAGGTGCTTGGCTAAATCCCATTCTTTTACAATTTTGGATTTTTTACGGTCATATAGCATGATAAAGTCGCTGTCAGAAATAACATTATTACCATCTAAATTTATAAAAGTCCCTTTTTTACCTATGCATATAAGTAAGTTACCGTCAGGTAGCTCCACTACGTCATGGTGCATTCCATAGTTGGTGTTTATGTTACTTTTTTTCAAGGGTTTACCCAACATATCAAATTCATAAATAACATGCCTGCTTACCATTAAAAGGGTTCCGTCTTTTAGCCTTTGAAATGGACTAACCATTTCGTTCGCAAAACTTAAATCTAAATACCAGCGTACCTGTCCCTGGTCATCAAAAATCATTGGTCCGGAATTGAAAGTGCCGTTATTGGCGAAATGTATGTCACATGCATGCATACCTTGTTCCATTTCATTCCGATTTAACTTGTTTATAACGATTTTAGGAAAATGAGATGGGATATCACCTGTTTTAATACTAATCGTATCTGTTGATTTACCACCTTCATAATCTAAAGTTACCACCACATAATTAAGAGTATTAGGGTATAAGCCTACTACGGGGAT
>JAHEBI010000298.1 GCA_024642325.1 Eudoraea sp.
ATGGATCAAATTGAAGTAATGAAAGGCATGGGTACTATTTCATCTGGGGATGAAAAATTGTTTCTGGTGACAGATTCGGTTGAGGAAGGCATGCGCTATATTTTAAATGGTTTAGAAGAAAAATACGGAAAAGGATATACCCCTGAAAAGACAAGAAGGCACTGGTGGCTGGGCGAGTGAAACTGTACCAGAATTTATGAAAAAATCAGGTTATTGCTCTCCTTCAGCCCTTTATTTCCATACGATAACCAGCATCCCGGCAAGAACGAGCCCGCCCCCTAAAAGTATTTTTGCGCTCAAGGGCTCGCGAAGCAATATAAACGACAACGCTAAAGTAACCACAATACTTGCTTTATCTATGGTAGCCACATAGGTCACCAACCCATCTTTAAGGGCTCTGAAATAATATAGCCAGCTTAGGTAGGCAGTAATTCCGGAGGCAACCAGAAGAAAGATATGTTTTCTTGTCAATAGAGGAATATCTGAGAAGGAATCACCCCAAAATCCTGTGATCATCACGAGCACAAAAATAATCGAGGTCCTGATGACCAGTCCCAAATCTGCATTGATGCCCTCTAAACCATACTTGGCAAATATAGAAGTGACTCCGGCAAAAAACATTGACAATAAAGCGTAGAGTATCCAGGTTTCCATCTTTTTTGATTTTAGGTACATTTTGTTTTTTCTGTTTGTTAATCCAAATCAAGATAGTGCATTTGAAATGTCCACTACAAAAAAGTGTGATAAAAAATCAAGGCCGGGCAAAGGCCTACTATGAGGAAAGAAAATAAAAATGCCCTGAACTATATCCAGGGCATTTTTTCATTTTTTAAAATTACAATTAATTAGATCCGGAGACACTTAATTCAGGTATTAAAGAATGTATTTCCATCCCTTTAAAATTAACTGCTTCATTCCAGTTTTCCCAAAATTCATCCCAGGCATTTTCACCGTACATTTCATTGTATTTGTCTGTAAAGTTCCTGTCTTTATCCAGGGAAGCCCAGTTGTCATGCATCCATATAATTCCCCAATCCCGGCCATCTCCTGCATTGGCCTGATTCGTAAATACATGGAGGCCTATGTCCATATTCAGCTCTTTATATGCTTTTACAATAGTCCCAAATATGTGTCTGGCGTTGTTCCCTTTATTTTCATTAATCTCAAAATAGCGCATTTGCATTACTTTGGCGGACTGTCCTTCAGGTGCATAGGTCATCCCTTCCACAAGTTTCCAATATTCCCAGGCTCCCATATCGGCATGGGGTCCAACATTGGCCGTCCAATCTGCGGAATGTGCATCAGACATTTTGGTGTCATTATCGGTCCAGGTCATTGGTCCCATCACCCAAACAAGGCTTCCTGCCCTGGGCCCGGATTCAATAGACCAAACATTGACCTGTTGAGCGCCCTCGGTATGGTATTTTTTGTTGTGGGCCTTTAATCCATCGTTAAGTTGTTTTACATGCCCCGATTTTGGAGTAAGTAAAATGGTCGAATACATCACATAGCCGGAATTATCCTGAGCGCTAAGCTGGCAAGTGATGAATAAAATAAGTACTAAAGCTAATTTTTTCATTGTTAATAGTTTTAAATTGTTTTTAGACCTTGAAGATAACCCTATTCTATAGCCTTATATCTTCTTGAGGACGAAGGGATATATTTAATGTCCGAACAAGCCTGTTTTTTTATCCAAAAAATGGATTCCTTATAAAATCAGGTCTTGATCCATGATTTACAAGGAAAGTTTTGTTCAGCATTGCTTAATAATTTACTTCATTGAAAAGGACAGCCAGCCACCTCCTTCGAATGAAATTATTTTTTCGAAAAATCTGGCATGATCCACTTTTTTCGTACCATCAGCCAAAACATACTTTCAGAATAAAAGAACTGCTACTATGGATGCTTCTGTCATTTAAATCTTATATGTATCTTCGACATAACAAAATTCAACCCTTTTATCAACTATTGTACAAAGCAGCGATTTATACTCTTTTAAAAAAATACCTATGAGCAAGTCAAAAAATATCATATTGCTTTTTACACTTATCCTTTCGTATAGCATATCCTATGCTCAAAACCAGCCATGGCAGGGAAAATTTGAACCCATTGATCGGATGATTTCCCCTCCTAACAGCTACAGATCGGCAAGTGGGGCTCCGGGGAGAGATTATTGGCAGCAACGTGCCGATTATAAAATAAAGGCAACATTGGATGAAGTGAATAACACAATCACCGGGGAAGAAACCATTACGTATTATAATAATTCCCCCGATGATTTAAGTTATCTCTGGATTCAGCTGGAACAGAATGTGAACAGGAAAGGAAATGAAGATTTTGGCACCTTTAATAACACGATACAGGATTCTGTGAGTACACGCCAAATGCAGTTGCTTACCAGGGCTATCGATTTTCCTGCAGGCTATACCATTAAATCCATAAAAGATGAGAATGGCAACACTATAAAATCCTTGGTTAATAATACCATGATGAAGGTATTGCTGCCCGAACCCCTTAAATCCGGCTCATCTTTGAGGTTTTCCATAGCCTGGTCCTACCCCATCACAGACCGAAGCATGTTTTTTTTGTCACGTGAAGGTTATGAATATTTTCCTGATGATGACAATACGGTCTATTTAATTGCCCATTGGTTTCCAAGAATGGCAGTGTACAATGATACCGAAGGCTGGCAAAATCAGCAATTTCAAAGACTTGGGGAATTTGCCCTGGAATTTGGAGATTACCAGGTTGAAATAACGGTTCCTGAAGACCATATTGTTGCCTCAACAGGAGCTTTGCAAAACAGTGATGAAGTTCTTTCCAAAACGCAGCAAAACAGATTAAAGGAAGCCACCGGGTCTTTTGATAAGCCCGTGATGATAGTTACCAAAGATGAAGCTGAAAACAATGAAAAAACAAAGTCTTCCGGAAAGAAAACCTGGAGGTTTAACGCCACGAATGTTCGCGATTTTGCCTTTGCCTCATCGCGTAAATTCCTTTGGGATGCCCAGGCCGTAAAGTTGCCTACCAACACGGTTATGGCAATGTCTTTTTACCCAAAAGAGGGGCTGCCTGTATGGAAGGAAGAATCTACAAAAGCCGTAAAAAATGCACTCGAAGTATATTCCGAAGCTACGTTTGATTACCCTTATCCGGTAGCTATTTCAGTAAACACATCCAATATAGGCATGGAATTCCCCATGATTAGTTTTAATGGAGGCAGGCCCAAAAATGGAAAAATATCTGATGCCGCCAAACAAGGCATGATTGGCACCATAGTTCATGAAGTGGGGCATAACTGGTTCCCTATGATTGTGAGTTCAGATGAGCGCAAATGGATGTGGATGGACGAAGGCTTAAACACCTTCATTCATCAGCGGACCGTCGCTGAACGATACCCGGATTTTTACAGTGTAACCCCCCAAACCATAGTGCCATTTATGAGTGGTGATAAGAATATTATGCGCCCTATCATGACCACTTCAGACAACGAAATCCTAACCCAGTTTGGAAACAACTTTTACATGAAACCAACCGTTGGGCTCCAGATGCTAAGAAACTCCATTGTCGGACGCGAGCTATTTGACCAGGCATTTAAGGAATATGCCAATAGATGGAAATACAAACACCCAAATCCCGCAGATTTATTCAGAACGCTGGAAGATGCCAGTGCGGTAGACCTGGATTGGTTTTTCAGGGGGTGGTTTTTTACCACGGACAATGTTGATATGGAACTCACTGATGTAAAATGGTTTAAAGTAAACGATGAAGAGCTCAACACCAAGGACCAGAAAAAGACGGTTAAATTGAAGATAGAAGGTGAAAATTTCAGCGAACAGGCCAGGGATTTTTCCAGTGGCCCTGAAGCAATAACCATGACCTCAACCCCCGATGCAAGCTACGGCGGTTTTTTATCAAGGATGGATGAGCCTGAGCTGCGCAAACAACTTTCCGGGAAAAACATTTATGTAGTGAGCATTAAAAATGTAGGTGGATTAGTGATGCCTGTAACCATAGAATGGATATTCACCGACGGGTCCAAAGAGATAGACACCTTGCCGGCAGAAGTTTGGCGC